>NZ_JBBNJY010000004.1:0-117959 GCF_040093295.1 Ruminococcoides bili | reverse complement strand
AGTTTGGACAGAAAGTATTGGGGAAAATGATTTTCGGTTATAAAATTCAGATTGGATAATAAAAATTGTCTGACTGACTATAAAATTATCATACTGTTATTAATATAAACAGCCACACCTTGCGGTTCTTTTTTGCAAGGTGCGGCTGTTTTAATCTGTATTTGAATTAACAATTTCCGCAAAGGACGAATACTCCGGCTTTTTTGTAAAACTTTTCAAAGTATCAAAAAAACCTTCTTCCTCACTCTCCCTTTTTATTTCAAACGGTATCTTCTGTTCTCGCAAGGACTGCTTTAAAAACAAATTAACCGCTGTTGACAAATCAAGCCCTAAATCCGAGTACAATTCCTGTGCCGATTTCTTTAACTCGCTGTCTATGTTTATATTTGTACTGACAATCATTTTATCACTTCCGTTTTTATTTACTATACTTATTATATGAAGTATTTTTCATTTGTATGTTTTTAAAAGTCAAGAAAATATCGGCATTTTTAAAAAGGTCAGAAAAAGTCAAAAAAATTTTAAAATTTAGTATTTGCGAGTATTCAGGAGTATTTGCGAGTATTTTTTAAATTAGCATTTGATTTTTGACTTTATTTGACTTTGACTTTCTCTGACTTTAGTTCTATAATAAAGTCACAATCTGAAAGAGAGGCGAGAAAAGATGAGAATGAGCGATTTGGTCGCTAAATATATTACAGAAATGCTCGACGAGCAGAACGGCAGTGCGGAAATTCAGCGAAATGAACTTGCGGGAAATCTTGGTTGTGTGCCAAGTCAAATAAATTATGTTATCACCTCACGCTTTACTCCGGAACAAGGTTACATTGTTGAAAGCAGACGAGGCGGCGGCGGTTACATAAGAATAAGCCGTGTAAGTATGGATAGAGGTACTGCTATAATGCATATAATTAACTCTGTAGGCAATTCGCTTGACAAAGCTTCTGCCGAGGCAATGCTTAACAATATGGTCAACAGGTCGATTATTCAACTTAGCGTTGCAAAGGTTATGGCGTCTGCGTTGTCGGACAGAGCGCTTCATACAGTCGAGCAGGAAAAAAGAGATTCGCTCAGAGCTGATCTTTTTAAGAATATGCTTTTAGCAATATCATAAAAGCAGGAGGTATTTATTATGAAATGTCAAAAATGCGGTGTTAATAATGCTAACACACATGTTAAATCTATAATCAACGGAGAAATCAAAGAATATGACCTTTGCAGTGAATGTGCAAAGAAAATGGGATACACAAATGTGTTCTCTGACATTGAGGATGAATTTTCAAACTTCCTCGGCAGTTTCTTTGGCAACGCACTTCCGGCAAGAACACAGGCAAGAAGATGCGAAACCTGTGGCAGCACTTATTCGGAAATTGCAAAAACAGGTCATGTAGGCTGTGCCGATTGCTATGATGTATTTGGCGACGAACTCTTCCCACTTATCAGAAGAATTCACGGCAACACAACACATTGCGGCAAGAACAGCGACAGAACGGTTCAGAAAGCCGAAAAGCACGAACCTACAAAAGAAGAAAAAATTGCTCAATTAAAAAATGAACTTGACGCAGCAGTCAAAGAACAGAATTTTGAAAGAGCCGCAGAATTAAGAGATACAATCAAAGGAATGGAGGCATAATAATGAGTGACAATTCAGTAATTTCCACAAGAGTAAGACTTGCAAGAAACCTAAAGGATTTTCCTTTTCCCTGCAAACTTTCACCCGAAGGAATGGAAAAGGTTATTGAAAAGGTAAGATCTGCCGTTAAAAACAGCAACAGCTCTATTGCCTCCGACTTTAAATTCATTAAAATGAGCGACCTCACCGAGGCACAGTGCGTATCGCTTGTTGAACGCAGAATTGTAAGTCCTGAGTTCATAAGCAATACAGAGGGCAGAGCATTGCTTGTAAATTCCGATGAAAGCCTTTCTATTATGATTAACGAAGAGGATCACATCAGAATACAGGCAATTACAAAAGGTCTTGCGCTTGAGCAGACATATGACCTTGTCGATAAACTCGACACCTTGCTTGACGAAAGCCTTGACTTTGCTTTCAGCGAGAAACTCGGTTATCTTACCCAATGCCCGACAAACCTCGGCACAGGTATGAGAGCGTCGGTAATGCTGCATTTGCCGGCACTTGAAAAGAGCCGAGCAATCGGCAGAATTGCAGGCAATCTTTCAAAACTCGGTCTTACCATAAGAGGCACTCATGGCGAGGGCACAGAGCCAAAGGGAAGTTTGTACCAGCTTTCTAATCAGGTTACACTCGGCATCTCCGAAAAAGCTGCCATTGAAAACCTTAAAAATATAACATCACAGCTTATCTCGCAAGAGGAACTTGCAAGAGAGCGTATTTGTTCAAATATTGACATTCAGGACAGCATCAGCCGCAGCCTCGGCATATTGAAATATGCCCGTACAATCGCACACGATGAGGCTTTACAGCTGCTTTCAAATGTTCGTTTGGGCATAGTTTCGGGACAGCTTAAAGATGTTCCTTTGCTTACAATCGACAAGCTGATGACAGATGTTGAACCTGCTACGCTTATGGTAAACAGCGGTAAAAATCTTTCCGCTGCACAGCGTGATGTGGCAAGAGCGGATTTGCTCAGAAAAGCACTTGAAGAAGTGTAAAAAATAATCAGTAAAAAATTATCGAAAGGACTGACGATTATGTATGAATTCAGAGGATTTACTCAAAAGGCAAACAAGGCATTAAACCTTTCTATTGAGTCAGCTCAAAATTTCGGTCACGACTATATTGGCACCGAGCATATTCTGCTTGGTCTTATAAAAGAGGGCAGCGGTGTTGCCGCCGCAGCTCTTGAAGAATGCGGCGTAACGGCGGAGGCACTCGAAAAAGAGATTGCCAATGTTGACGGCAGAGGTATTCAGACTTCCCTCTCACCCGACAGCTTTACTCCCCGTACAAAGCGTGTTCTCAGAACCGCAATGATGATTTCTGCAAGGACAGGTAGCAGCTATGTAGGCACAGAGCATATTTTGCTTGCAATAGTTTCCGAAAGTGACAGCTACGCTACAAGTATTTTAAGAAAGCTCGGCGTAAGTTCTAATGCTGTTGCAAATGCGGTTGCAGGCGGCCTACAGAAAGGCTCATCCGAAAATCAGTTTTCGGGTATGGAAAACGGCTACCCACAAGGCAAAGAGGAGGGCGGCTCCGCACTCGAGAAATTCGGCAGAGATTTGACAAAGGCTGCCAAGAACGGTGAAATTGACCCTGTTATCGGCAGAGAAAAAGAAATAAAGAGAGTTATTCAGATTCTCTCAAGGCGTACCAAAAACAACCCTGTGCTTATCGGTGAGCCGGGCGTAGGTAAAACAGCAGTAGCCGAGGGACTTGCCCTTGAAATTGCAAACGGCAATGTACCTGAAATTCTGCGTGACAAAAAGGTTGTAAGTCTTGACCTTACAGGTATGATTGCGGGTGCCAAGTACCGTGGCGACTTTGAGGAAAGAATCAAATCCGCAATTGATGAAGTTAAAAAGTCAAAGGACACTATCCTCTTTATTGATGAACTCCACACCATTGTAGGTGCAGGTTCTGCCGAGGGCAGTGCCGATGCGGCAAACATCTTAAAGCCGTCGCTTGCAAGAGGTGACTTCCAGGTTATCGGTGCAACAACCATTAACGAATACAGAAAATACATTGAAAAAGATGCGGCTCTTGAGCGTAGATTCCAGCCTGTAAAGGTTGGCGAGCCTACAAAAGAGCAGGCTGTTGAAATTCTTAAAGGCTTGCGTGACAGCTACGAGGCGCACCATAAGGTAAGAATTACAAACGAGGCAATTGAGGCGGCAGTAAATCTTTCTTCCCGTTACATTGCCGACAGATACCTCCCGGATAAGGCTATTGACCTTATTGATGAGGGTGCGTCTAAGGTAAAACTTAAGGGTCTTACCTCTCCTCCGGACATCAAGTCGCTTGAAGAGTTAATTGACAAACTTGAGCAGGAAAAAGCAAGTGCCATTAACGAGCAGGACTTTGAGCGTGCCGCAAAATTAAGAGATGAACAGAAAAATGTTCAGTCACAGCTTGACACAGCCAAAAAGGAATGGTACGAAAACAGAGAGAACCGCAACGGCGAAGTTACTCCGGAAGTTATCGCCGAGATTGTATCGGAATGGACAGGAATCCCTGTTGTTCAGCTTACAAAAGAGGAAAGCGAGCGACTTCTCAACCTTGAAAAAGAACTTCACGAAAGAGTTGTCGGTCAAAACGAGGCAGTAAGCTCTGTTGCCAAGGCAATCCGCCGTGGCAGAGTAGGTCTTAAAGACCCTAAGCGTCCTATCGGTTCATTTATCTTCCTCGGTCCGACAGGTGTAGGTAAAACAGAACTTTGCAAGGCACTTGCCGCCGCTATGTTCGGTGATGAAAACGCTATGCTCCGTATTGATATGAGTGAATATATGGAGAAGCATACGGTATCCCGTCTTGTAGGTTCACCTCCTGGATATGTCGGTTTTGACGAGGGCGGCCAGCTTACGGAAAAGGTAAGAAGAAAACCATACTCGGTAATCCTCTTTGATGAAATCGAAAAGGCACACCCGGATGTATTTAACATTCTTCTCCAAATCCTTGATGACGGCAGACTTACCGACTCACAGGGCAGAACGGTTGACTTCAAAAACACTGTTATCATTATGACATCTAACATAGGTGCAAAACTTCTTACGGAAAAGCACAGTTCACTCGGATTTACCGATGAAAACAGTGAAAACAAGGAAACCGAAAACACCAAGGAGCTTGTGCTCGGCGAACTTAAAAAGGCTTTCCGTCCCGAATTTATTAACCGTATTGACGACATCATCGTATTTGACAGACTCAGCAAGGACGAGATTAAAGAAATTGCAGTCAAGATGCTTGCAGGTCTTAAAAAGCGTTTGTCCGATATGGAAATTGAAATTGAATTTACAGACGAGGCTGTTTCCGCAATTGCCGACAAGGGCTTTGACGAAGTCTACGGTGCAAGACCTCTTCGCCGTGCCATAACATCAGACATTGAAGATCCGCTTTCGGAGAAAATGCTTGACGGCACAATCAAAGCGAACAGCAAGGTTAAATGCGACTTTGCAGACGGAAAGTTTACCTTTGCCGAAGTAAAGTAAAAAATCCTAAAATTTAATATATATTTTTTGACTTTCGGTTAAAAAATATGTTATAATGATTTATCCGCTAAAATACCGTTTTTGGCGGATAAATCTGCTTTTAGATTTAATTTTGGCTTTGCCGACAAGGAGGTTTTTAATTATGGAAATCACAAAGAATTCTATCATCGGTGATGTTCTCGACAAATATCCCGAAACTGCCGAGGCTTTCTTCAGCATTGGTATGCACTGCCTTGGTTGCCCTGCATCAAGAGGCGAAACAATCGAAGAGGCTTGTATGGTTCATGGCGCAAATGCCGATGAGCTTATTGATGTTCTCAATCAGATTGCAAACAAATAATTTGTCCGTTTTTCACATTCGGGCTGAAAGGATTGATTAATTTGCAAAATAAAATATCTCTTGACCAAAGGCTTAGAATGTGTGCGGATTTTGTAAGGCAAAACGCAAGGCTTGCCGATATTGGCACAGACCACGCCTATCTTCCGCTGTGGCTGTGCCTTAACGGCACCTGTCCGTCTGCTATTGCCGCCGACATTAACCCCAACCCGCTTTCAAGAGGTCAGGCGGCAATAATGAATTTCAATGCCGAACACCTCATTTCCACAAGGCTTTCAAACGGTCTTGAAAATATCGGCGAAAACGAAGCTGACGATTTTGTAATTGCAGGTATGGGTGGGGAACTTATCGCAGCCATTCTTGACAGCTGTACATATACAAAAAACAGTGAAAAGCACTTTATTCTACAGCCTATGACCAAAAGTGAAGTTTTGATTAAATACCTTTTTGACAACGGTTTTGAAATTTTAAAACAGGACTGCTGTACCGCCGCAGGCAAATGCTACACAGTACTTCTTGTATGCTACAGCGGCAAAAAACGCGAATACACGCAAACCGAGCTGTATTGTGCAAAGCTGCAGCCATCCGTAAAATCCACACACAGGCTTTTTACAGAAAAGCAAATAACAAAACTTGAAAAACAGGCAAAGGGCGATGCCCGTTACGCTGAAATCGCAAAAAAGCTAAGGGAGATGCTCTGATGACTACAATAAAAGATATACTTGAATTTTTTGAGGAATTTGCACCCGTTGATACCGCTATGGATTTTGACAACTGCGGTCTGCTTATAGGCAGTAAAAACAAACCTGTAAGCCGTGTGCTTGTTGCTCTTGACATAACAAACGAGGTCGTTGACGAAGCAGATAGGCTCGGCGCAGAGCTTATCATAAGTCATCACCCCGTTATTTTTAATGCAATAAAAAAACTTGATTCCTCCTCTGTTCCCTACCGTCTTGCGGAAAAAAGCATTTCTGCCGTTTGTATGCACACAAACCTTGATTTATCCGAAAGTTTCGGTGTAAACCTTTGCCTTGCAAACGCAGTGGGACTTAAAAACACAAGGCTTTGCAAAAGCGGCGAATGTCTTTTTATGGGCGAACTCGACACGGATATTGAAAGTTTTGCAAAAACCGTAAAAACAAATCTCAATTGCAGCGGACTGAGATACACTAATGTAAAAAACGAGATTCACAAAGTCGCAGTATCATCGGGAGCAGGCGGTTCCAATGTGGAAAGTGCATTTTATGAGGGAGGCGATGTTCTGCTTACAGGTGAAATAAAACACCACGAAATTCTGCTTGCAAATGAACTCGGAATTTCAATTGTTGACGCAGGACATTTTAAAACCGAAGATATTGTAATATCTCCGCTTTGCCGTAAACTTTCTGAAAGATTCGGTAACACCTGCTTTACAAAATCGGAAGTATGTAACGATAAGATTAAATACATTTAAGCAATGTATTATTTATTAAATATTCGTTGCAATATCTGTAATAATTTGATATAATAGTATGATGAATATTTATGAGGAGATGCACATTAAGTGCATAATTTTACATTATGAGAATCAGAAAGAAAAAATGGGCAGAGCCTGAACTTGCGGTTTGCGATTTTTTTGTAAAAAATCCTGAAGAACACGCAGGCAAATGGAACGAAACTTTTAACAACGGACTTCCTCTTTACCTTGAAATAGGCTGCGGCAAAGGCGGGTTTGCAGGACAGTTTGCCGTTAAAAATCAGGATAAAAATATTATTGCGGTTGACATTAAAATTGATATGCTCGGCGTCGGCAGACGAAACATTGTTGAAATTTTCAAGAACGAGGGCAAAACAGACGCCGATATTACAAATCTTTTGCTTGTAAACTACAATGTAGAGCAAATTGATAAAATAATTACAAAGGACGATAAAATCAAGGGTATGTTTATTAATTTCTGCAACCCGTGGCCTCGTCCAAAGCATAACAAGAGAAGACTTACATTTCCCAAGAAACTTGAAATGTACAAAAATTTTCTTGACGAAAATGCCGAAATTCGATTTAAGACCGACGACGATGCACTTTTTGCGGACAGTCTTGAATATTTTGAGCAGAGCGGTTACGAAATCATCTACAAAACATACGACCTGCACAACAGCGATGTTACAGACAATATTGAAACCGAGCACGAAAAAATGTTTTCTGCCGAGGGTATAAAAATAAAGTATTTAAGAGCTGTTGTAAAGCACGATTAATTTTAACTTTTTATAAAGGAGGGACGGATATGAAAGTCAAAGCGGTTATTTCCGCCGCACTGTTGTGTGCGTTTGCAATTTCCGCAAGCGGCTGTGACGGTGCAGACATAGGAACAGACAACCTTATCCGCCCTCCGAAAACCGTCGGTGACGAGGCGGAAATCGAACAGCTTATTGCCGACACCGCAGGCAGCGGATACACCTTAAAATATCCTAAGTCGGGCAACTACCGCAGTGCCATAGTTATGAAAGACCTTGACAATGACGGTACCGACGAAGCAATTGCTTTTTACCGCACTCCTAACGAAACCAAAGCGGAAGTGCATATGCTTGTAATGTACTGCGCAAATGACGAATGGAAGCTCTCCGAAAACTGCGCCTTAGACGCAACCGATGTTGACTGCGTTGACTTTGCCGATGTAACGGGCAGCGGTACGCTTGAGATTCTTTCGGGCTATACTACATATAACTCAAGCATTAATAATCTTGCCTGCCACTCATACTCAAACGGCAAGACAAACAGGCTTACGGTTGAAAGCAGTTATTCAAGTTTTTACTGCTCCGATTTTGACAGTGACGGTGTAAACGAAGTAATGCTGCTGTCACTATATACCACAGAAAATGACGCAACAGCAAATATGCTTGTTTACAGCGAGGAACGCAACTGTCTTTACTCAAAGGCAAGCGTAAAAATGGACCCGAATATTACAAGATTTAAAAATATTACGGTAACAGCTGCCGAAAATGGACAAAATGTGCTTATAGTTGACGGTTGTTTTGCCAATGATGATACCGTCACACAGATTATTTATTTTAATACCGAACTTTCGGTTTTGAGAAATCCTCTTTATAAAGAAAAAGATAAAAATATTACTCAACGCTCTGCCGATATAATCTGTACGGATATAAACAACGATTCCGTTACGGAAATTCCTGTCGTTGACAAATTACCTTCAACAAGCGATGAAGATAAATCGGCTGTTGCGGATAAAATAAGCTGGAACAGTTTTTATCCGCAGAGTGAAATTTTAAATCACTTATCCGACCAAATTCCCGATTACCAAAACGGCTACAGCTTTACCGTTCCCGAAAGCTGGGCAGACGGTACATATACCGTCAGACTTGACAGTGAAAAACGGGCTATGAGCTTTTTTGAATGGGATTCCGACAACTTAGGACAAAAAGTATTTGAAATCAGAGCTTTTAAACTTGAGCAATGGGATGTCGGCGAGGACAGTGACGCTTATACATTAATATATAAGAACGAAAGCACAGCATACGCTTTTGCGGATGTAAACGAAGAAACATCACTTTCAATCAGCGAAGATGATATAAAAACAGCTTTTTCACTGATGACAGTTAATAATATATAATTTTTTTGGATAAAACACATTACGGAGGTTTATTATGAAAAAAATTCTTGTTTGTGAGGACGAGGCTGCAATTCGTGACTTTGTCGTTATCAACCTTACAAGAGCAGGCTATGATGTAGTCGAGGCTGACTGCGGCGAGGCTGCACTTCAAAAATACGAAGAACACAACGGCGACTTTGATGTTGCCATTCTTGATGTTATGATGCCGGGTATTGACGGTTTTCAGGTTTGTAAGGAGCTTAGAAGCCGCAACGGCGGTATCGGCATTATTATGCTTTCCGCAAAAACACAGGAGATGGATAAGGTAACAGGTCTTATGCTCGGTGCGGACGATTATGTTTCAAAGCCTTTTTCACCAAGCGAATTGCTCGCAAGAGTTGACTCCCTTTACAGAAGAGTGGCACTTGCACAGTCACACGCCGAAAACAACTTCAAAGAAGAGCTTAAAAGCGGCGAATTTACACTTAACTTAAGAAACCGTGCACTTATGAAAAACGGTAAGATGATTGAACTTACACAGGTTGAATTTCAGATTATGGAATACTTTTTCTCTAATCCGGGTACTGCCCTCGACAGAATGGACATTTTAAACCATGTTTGGGGTGACGCTTATGTCGGCGAGGACAAAATCGTTGATGTAAACATCAGAAGACTTAGAATGAAAGTTGAAGACGAGCCGTCTAATCCTAAGTACATTATCACCGTATGGGGACTTGGCTACAAGTGGAACGCCTGAACTTAAGGAAACACCTTTAAGGAGGGCGACAGCGTAATGTTTAAGGGTATTACAAAACGCTGGATGTTAAACACATTGAGCGTTATATTTACAATAATAGTTCTGATCGTTGTCAGCCTTATCTTTGTTATTACATATGTTTACCAAAGCAGTGTTGAACAAACACTTTCTTCGGCAGGCAATGAATTGTCGCTTGTATTTTCAGACTACGAGAGCGACAACACAACAAGTTTTAATTCATCTGCCCGTGAATATGTTGAAAACTTTGACCGTAAAGAGCAAATGGAAGTTATTGTAATAAATTCATCGGGCAGAGTAATAATGACTTCCACGGGTTTTACCCCGTCGGATAAAACTCAAATGCCTGATTTTCAGGACGCTCAAAACAACTCGGACGGTTACGCCGTATGGAACGGCAAACTTCTCTCCGGAGAAAGAGCAATGAGCGAAACCCGCATTATCAGCAATTCAAACGGCGTTATGCTCGGTGCCGTAAGATACATCGTGTCTATGGAACCCGTGCACTCAAGAATCTTATTTATTTCTGTTCTTTGCGTTGCGGGCGGTCTTGCAATAATGGCGCTTGTATTTTTGTCGGGACTTATGTTTATCCGCTCCATTGTTAAACCGATAGGCGAACTTTCACTTATAGCCGGTCAGATTGCGCAGGGCGACTTTTCCGCCTCCGAAAAAATCGAGCATAAGTACGATGACGAAATCGGCGACCTTTGTGACGCTATATCGGATATGGCAAAGGATTTGCAAACTACCGAACAGACTAAAAACGATTTTATTTCAAGAGTATCTCACGAATTAAGAACCCCGCTCACGGCAATAAAAGGCTGGGCAGAAACCATGCAGCTCAACGAAAAAGGCAAACTCGACAGGCGCACCTTTGACAAAGGTATGGGCGTTATTATAAAAGAAAGTGCCAGACTTACAAGCATAGTTGAAGAACTCCTTGATTTCAGCCGTATTCAGAGCGGCAGAATGGTGCTTAACAAAGAGAAACTCGATATTCTTGCCGAATTTGACGAAACCGTATATATGCTAAAGGACAGAGCCGTAAACGAGGGCAAGCATTTACTCTATGACGAACCTATGGACGCAATGTATCCGCCTGTTTACGGTGACAGCAACAGACTTAAGCAGGTTTTCCTCAATGTAATTGACAACGCACTTAAATACACACCAAAGGGCGGTGTGGTTGCGGCACAGGTTATTTACAGTAAGGATGACCCCGACATTATAAAAATTATAGTTACCGACACCGGCTGCGGAATACCTGCCGAAGACTTGCCAAAGGTTAAAGAAAAGTTCTATAAGGCAAATCAGACGGTACGAGGCTCGGGAATCGGTCTTGCAGTTGCAGACGAAATTATGAATCTGCACCACGGCTCTCTTGACATTGAAAGTGGAGAGGGCGTTGGCACAACAGTTACTCTTACCTTCCCTATCTACAAAGAGGGTGACGAGGATCAGCCGCAAACAGAAAATGTAAAACTATAAACGAAAGGATTGTGCGATGAGAAAAGTCAGTACAAAAAAAATCACTTCAATAGGCGGCAGTGCTCTTATTGAAGGTATTATGATGCGTGGACCTAAGCGTACTACCGTATGCGTAAGAACAGGCGAAAACGAAATTTACAGCGAAGACATAAAAATTACCACTATTCCCGAAAAATGTAAACTTTTTAAATTGCCGCTTTTACGAGGAATAGCAGGACTTATTGATTCAATGCGACTTTCTTATAAATCGCTTATGCTTTCCGCTGACAAAGCAGTTGAAGCGGGCGAAGTGGAAGAAGAAGAACCGAGCAAGTTTGAAAAATGGCTTGACGAAAAATTCGGCGACAAACTTGTTAAAGTAATAATGGTGTTTGCTTCAATCTTGGGTGTGGCACTTGCGGTCGCTCTGTTCTTCTTTCTACCGTCTTTCCTGTTTGACCTTACGGCAAATGTCGTACCCGTCTTTCAGGGTGACGGCGAGGGCGCTGTTTTCTGGAAATCAGTTTTTGAGGGTGTATTAAAGATAGCCCTCTTCCTCGGATACATTGTATTATGTTCACAAATGACAGAAATGAAGCGTGTATTTATGTACCACGGTGCAGAGCACAAAACTATTTTCTGCTACGAAAACGAAGAAGAGCTTACCGTTGAGAATGTAAGAAAACAGATTCGTTTCCACCCCAGATGCGGAACAAGTTTTATGGTGCTTATGCTTATTGTAGGCATTGTAATCGGTCTTTTTATTCCCGTTGCTCCGTTCGGCATCGGATTTTTAAGACCTGTATTTAAAATTCTTCTTC
Organism: Ruminococcoides bili; assembly: GCF_040093295.1. NCBI lineage: Bacteria > Bacillati > Bacillota > Clostridia > Eubacteriales > Oscillospiraceae > Ruminococcoides > Ruminococcoides bili. The sequence continues at coordinate 105,845 of NZ_JBBNJY010000004.1, read as the reverse complement.
TCCCCGTTTCCTGCGGTGTCGGATACGAACTTATTAAAATTTGCGGCAAACACGACAATGCTTTTACAAGAATTATCGCCGCTCCGGGACTTTGGGCACAGAGAATTACAACAAAAGAGCCTGATGACAAGATGATTGAAGTTGCCATTGAGGCTATGAAAGCTGTTATCCCCGATGACGGCACAGATATTATTAACAACAAATAATTGCGAGGCTTTATTATGACTGTCGGCGAGGCTTACAGAAAAACTAAAGACATTTTAACAGAGGCAGGGTTTGAAGCTCCTGCCTTTGAGGCTTTGTGCCTTACGGAAAAAGTTTTCGGGTTTAATCGTCTTGCGCTCATTACAAAGGGCGAAGAAACTGTTGCAAGTGAAGAAAAACTTGCGGTTCTTGCCGAGCTGACAGAAAAACGCCTTAATCACGAACCGCTGCAGTATCTCCTCGGAAAGTGGAGTTTTATGGGAATTGACTTGCTCGTGGGCGAGGGTGTTCTTGTTCCGAGAGATGACACAGAGGTAGTTACTTCGCTTTGCATAGATTACTTATCATGCAAAGAAAGTCCGAATGTAATTGACCTTTGTGCAGGCAGCGGCGCTATTTCCCTTGCGCTTGAAAAATATGCAAACTGCAAAGTAACAGCGGTAGAACTAAGTGACAAGGCTTTTTCGTATCTTACACAAAACATTAAATTAAACAATTCTGCGGTAAACGCCCTGAACGGCGACATTTTTGAATGTCACAAAGACATTGCCGATAACAGTCTTGATCTCATAGTATCAAATCCCCCGTATATCAAAACTGCCGATATTGCATCATTACAGAAAGAAGTTCAACACGAACCTGCAATGGCACTTGACGGCGGCGAAAGCGGTCTGGACTTTTACCGAAGAATTGTTCCTTTATGGAAATCAAAACTTAAAGCAGGCGGTGCGCTTGCTTTTGAGCTTGGAGAAGGTCAATATGACGAGGTAAGCCGTATTTTGGCAGACAACGGCTTTGGCGGAATCACCGAAAGTATAGACTTCGGCGGTGTTCAAAGGGCTATAATTGGGACTTTGCTCCAAAAATAGAAAATTAGTTCGATTTTTTAGCCCTATACTTATTGCATTTTTTATGACGATATCTTATAATATACAAGTAATCAAACGGATTAACTAAAATTTAACCTGCATATACGGGAGGTACTTAATAATGGCTTTAGATAAGGAAAAAGCGCTGCAAACTGCGCTTACTCAAATAGAAAAGCAGTTCGGTAAAGGTGCGGTTATGCGCCTTGGCGAAAACAAACATATGAATGTTGACCACATTTCAACAGGTTCTCTCACACTTGACATCGCACTCGGTATCGGTGGTCTTCCACGAGGCAGAATCGTTGAAATTTACGGTCCGGAATCTTCGGGTAAAACTACGCTTTCACTCCACTGCATTGCTGAGGGACAGAAAAACAACGGTAATGTTGCCTTTATAGATGTTGAGCACGCACTTGACCCTACCTATGCGGCTGCACTCGGAGTAGATGTTGACTCTCTCCTCGTTTCACAGCCTGATACAGGTGAGGACGCACTTGAAATTGCCGAAGCACTTATCCGAAGCGGCGCTATTGATGTAATCGTTATCGACTCGGTTGCCGCTCTTGTACCAAAGGCTGAAATCGAAGGTGAAATGGGCGACAGCCATGTAGGCTTACACGCAAGACTTATGTCACAGGCATTAAGAAAACTTGCGGGCGCAATTAACAAGAGCAACTGCGTTGCTATCTTTATCAACCAGCTGCGTGAAAAAGTCGGCGTTGTTTACGGCAACCCGGAAGTTACCACGGGCGGCAGAGCGCTTAAGTTCTACAGCTCGGTAAGAATAGATATTCGTAAGCAGGAAGTTCTTAAGCAAAACGGCGAAATGATAGGTGCACACACAAAAGCAAAAGTCGTTAAGAACAAACTTGCACCGCCGTTCAGAGAGGCAGAGTTTGACATTATGTACGGCAAGGGTATTTCAAGAACAGGCGAATTGCTTGACCTTGCGGTAAAGGCAGATGTTGTTCAGAAAGCAGGCGCATGGTTCAGCTATGACGGCAAGCGCCTCGGACAAGGCAGAGATAATGTAAAGGAACTTCTTGAAAACGACAAAGAACTTTCAAAAGAAATTGAAGATAAGCTTATGGCAAATATAGACAAGGTTGTTGCGGCAAGCTCTCCTGCCAAAAAAGGCGCAAAGGCAAAGATAACCGAAGTTGCCAATGCTAAAAAGCCCGCCGACGCTCCTGCAGAAAATGCAAACAGCGCAAACATTGATGTGCTTGTTGACGAATAATGAAAATTACAGAAATCAAACCACGCAGAAAAAGACTTAGCGCTGTTTATATTGACGGCGAATTTGCCGTTTCTCTCGACACACAAACGCTGATTGAAAACCGTTTTGATGTCGGCAGAGAGATAGACGACGAAGATTTGCACGAAATTATAAAACTAAGCAATGAAAGGCGTGCAAAAGAAAAAGCTCTTTGGCTGTTGTCGTACAGAGAACATTCAAAAAAAGAGCTTGAGGATAAAATCCGCCGTACGGCAGACGAAGCTTCTGCACAGAAAGCTGTTGACAGAATGGAAGAGCTCGGCCTTGTGGATGACGAGCGTTTTGCAAGACACTATGCTGAAAAACTGCTCAACTCCAAGCATATGTCAAAGCGTGGCATTGCCTTTGAACTTACAAGAAAGGGCATTGATAAAGAAACCGCCGAACAGTTATGCGATGAACTTGATATTGATGTTCACGAACAAATAAGGGCGGTTATTGAGAAAAAATATAGGAATCTATCCGATGAAAAGGTAAAAAGAAGAGCTGTTGCCGCACTGCAAAGGCTCGGTTACCGCTGGGACGACATAAAAAGCGTTCTTTCGGAATATAATGAGGATGAAACAGATGAGTTCTAAAGTTGGTATTGTATCACTCGGTTGCCCTAAAAATCAGGTTGACGCTGAAATGCTGCTTTTTACATTAAAAAGCAAGGGCTTTGAATTAGTAAACGACCCCGCAGACGCAGATGCGGTTATTGTAAACACCTGCGGATTTATTGAATCGGCAAAACAGGAAAGCATTAACGAAATTATAGAGCTTGGCAAGCTCAAGCAGGAAGGCAAAATAAAAGCCATTATTGTAACCGGTTGTCTTGCAGAGCGCTATAAAAACGAAATCACCCGTCAGCTTTACGAAGTTGACGCAGCACTCGGAATCGGCGCTAACTCTCAAATTGCGGATGTTGTAGCCGAGTTGCTTTCGGATAATACAGAACATAAAGAAAAAATCGAGAAATTTCCCGACAAACAGCTTTTATGTCTTGAGGGCAGAAGAATACAGTCAACTCCTCCCTACACCGCTTATCTCAAAATTGCGGAGGGTTGCGACAACCGTTGTACATACTGCGCAATTCCTATGATTAGAGGTAAATTCAGAAGCCGCCAACCCGATGCGGTTGTTGAAGAAGCAGAACAGCTTGCCAAAGACGGCGTAAAAGAGATTATTGTTATTGCTCAAGATACAACACGCTACGGTGAAGACCTTTTCGGTGAACCTTACCTTGCAAAGCTTTTAAAAAGACTCTGTAAAATTGACGGATTAAAATGGATAAGAGTGCTTTATTGCTATCCGGACAGACTTACAGATGAACTTATCGACACATTTGCAGAGGAAGAAAAACTTGTTAATTACATAGATTTACCGCTCCAGCATTGCGACGGCAACATTTTAAAGAGAATGAACAGACACGGCAATCGTGAAAGTCTTACCGCATTACTTAACAAGTTAAGAGCAAAAGTACCCGATATGATTCTTCGTTCAACATTTATTACAGGTTTCCCCGGCGAAACCGACGAACAGTTTGAGGAACTTGCGGAGTTTGCCGCTGAAATTAAATTCCAGCGCCTGGGTTGCTTTGCCTACTCGGCAGAAGAAGGCACACCTGCGGCAAGTTTTCCCGACCAGATTGACGATGAAATCAAACAGCACAGAGCCGATATTATTATGGAACATCAGCAGAGCGTTATGGCAGAATACTGTGAAAGCCTCATCGGCAAAGAAATTGAGGTGCTTGTAGAAGGTTATGACAGAATTGCGGAATGTTTCTACGGCAGAACCTATGCCGACGCACCTGAAATTGACGGATGTGTATTCTTTACCGCAAACGGCACCAAACCACAGCCCGGCAGTTTTGTAAAGGTTAAGATTACAGATTATACGGATTGTGACCCAATCGGCGAATTGGCAGAATAATTTTATTTACATATAACCGACATCGGCATATAATATAATGGTGTCAAAAGGAGATCAGAGGGCAATTATGAATTTACCGAACAAACTTACTTTAAGCAGAATAATACTTGTGCCGTTCTTCGTGGCATCCTTGTTAATAAATTTTCCTTTTCACACAGCAGTTGCCCTTGTAATTTTTGTTGCGGCAACTTTTACAGATATGTTTGACGGTAAAATCGCAAGAAGCAGAGGACTTGTAACTGATTTCGGCAAGTTTGCAGACCCGCTTGCAGACAAAATTCTTGTATTAAGCGCATTGCTTTGCTTTGTGCAAACAGGTTGGTGCGACTGCATCGCAGTTATTATCGTACTTTTCAGAGAATTTTCAGTAACCTCTATCCGCCTTATTGCCGCTTCAAAAGGCAAAGTCGTTGCCGCAAATATTTTCGGCAAAATCAAAACCGTAACCCAACTTGTAGCTATTATTGCCATACTGTTAATGCAGTTTTTAATTGAATTATTTACCGTAACATCTGCATTTTCCGTTGATACAATTTTGTATCTCCAAGGCATATTTACAGTAGTTTCGCTTTGTCTTATTTGGATTTCAACAATTATGGCTCTTGTTTCGGGCGTAATTTATATTGTTCAGAACAAGCAGTTTATAGCAGATATGTAAAAAATCAACACCACATCGGATGTGATACTTTGTTTAAAACACTAAAGGCCGACCTTGACGCCGTTATGGAGCGTGACCCTGCCGCAAGAAACCGAGCCGAAGTATTCTTTTTATACTCGGGTTTTAAGGCTGTGCGCTCTCACCGTAAGGCTAATTGGTTTTTAAGGCACAATATGAAGTTTATTGCCCGCTGGATTTCACAGCGCAGCAGGCATAAAACAGGAATAGAAATACACCCGGGAGCTACCATAGGCAAGGGATTATTTATTGACCACGGTATGGGCGTAGTTATCGGTGAAACAACTATCATCGGCGACAACTGCACAATTTATCAGAATGTAACCCTCGGCGGTACAGGTAAAGATACGGGAAAACGACACCCTACACTCGGCAACAATGTGCTTGTAGGTTCGGGTGCAAAGGTGCTCGGCCCGTTTAAAGTCGGAGATAACGCACGAATTGCCGCAGGTGCGGTAGTATTGAGCGAAATTCCGCCGAATGCCACAGCGGTAGGTGTACCTGCCCGTGTGGTGAAAATCAACGGAATACGCAGCGAAACTCTCGACCAGATTCATGTTTCAGACCCTGTCGCACTTGCACTTTGCAGCCTGGAACAAAAAATTACAGATCTACAAAAAGAAATTGACGCTCTAAAGGCAGAAAAGGAAAGCAAAAAGTAAAGGAGCAGTAAAATGATTTTATACAATTCATTGGGACAGACAAAACAGGAATTTATACCTCATACAGCAGGCAAGGTTAATATGTACACCTGCGGCCCTACTGTTTACCACTTTGCCCACATCGGCAACCTTAGAACTTATATTATGGAAGATGTGCTTGAAAAGTACCTTCGTTTTGCGGGATATGATGTTAAGCGTGTTATGAATATCACCGATGTCGGCCACCTTTCAAGCGATGCGGATACAGGCGAGGACAAAATGCTCAAAGGTGCAAAGCGTGAGCACAAGACTGTTATGGAAATCGCAAAGTTTTACACTGACGCATTTTTTGAGGACTGCAAAAAGCTCAACATCAAAAGACCTGATGTTGTAGAGCCTGCAACAAACTGCATTGACGAGTTTATTCATATGGTTTCTGTTCTGCTTGAAAAAGGCTATGCCTATATTGCAGGCGGCAATGTATATTTTGATACTTCAAAACTTGATAATTACTATGTTTTCGGAAATATGAACGAAGATGACCTTGCTGTCGGCGTTCGTGACAGCGTTGAAGAAGACAACAATAAGCGTAATAAAGCGGACTTTGTTCTCTGGTTTACCAAGTCAAAATTTGACTCACAGGAGCTTAAGTGGGAAAGCCCATGGGGCGTCGGTTATCCGGGCTGGCATATTGAATGTTCAGCTATCAGCTGTAAGCACAACGGCGAGTATCTCGACATTCACTGCGGCGGTATTGACAACGCATTTCCTCATCATACCAATGAAATTGCACAGAGCGAGGCTTACCTCGGTCATAAGTGGTGCAAGTATTGGTTCCATGTACTCCACCTCAATGATGCAAGAGGTAAAATGAGTAAATCAAAGGGTGATTTTCTTACCGTATCTTTACTTGAAAGCAAAGGTTATAACCCTCTTGTTTACCGTTTATTCTGCCTACAGAGCCATTATCGCAAGCCGCTTACTTTCTCTTATGACAGTCTTGACAATGCGGCTATCGCTTATGACAAACTCATTAAGAAGATTTCTACACTTTCTCCTGACGGAGAGCCTGATATGGAAGCTGCCAAGCCTTATCTTAATGAATTTAATGACGCTCTCGGCAACGACCTTAACACTTCACTCGGTCTTACTGCCGTTTACAGCGTATTAAAAGGCAACATCAGCGATGCAACTAAACTTTATCTCATAGGTGAATTTGACAAGGTTCTCTCTCTTGACCTTACAAAAGCACAGGAGAATAAGTCTGAAAACCCTGTAAACGAAGAAGTTGAGTCACTTATTGCACAGCGTACAGAGGCTCGTAAAAACAAAGACTGGGCGACTGCCGACGCTATCCGTGATAAACTTAAAGAAATGAAAGTTGTTGTGGAAGATACAAAAGACGGCATTAAGTGGCATTTTGAAAACTGATTTTAAAAACGAATAGAATAAAATAAAAATCCCTTTCATATACTTTGACATAAGCAAAGTCAATATGGAGGGGATTTTATGCGTCTTTATATAATAACAAAACGAACCTTATTTTCAATTGGATTTTGTCTGCTGATTGGTGTAATTGCGGGCGGAATTGCTTTGACTTCTACCGTACAGGCAATTCAGACCGCAAGCGCACAGCGAGAAATCCCCATTTACTGCGTTGATACAGATAAAAAGCAGGTAGCGCTGTCTTTTGACGCCGCATGGGGCAACGAACAAACCGAACATTTACTTGATATTCTTGATAAATACAATGTAAAAACAACATTTTTCCTTGTCGGCGATTGGGTAGAAAAATATCCCGAGTCTGTAAAAGAGATTTCAAAGCGTGGTCACGATGTAGGCAATCACAGCAATACGCATCCGCATATGACGCAGATGTCGGTTGACGATATGAATACGCAGATTCAGACTTGCAACGAAAAAATCAAAGCATTGACAGGCAAATGCCCTACCCTGTTCCGTGCGCCTTACGGTGACTACAACAACGATGTGGTAAAAACGGTAAAAGCTAATAATATGTACTGCGTGCAGTGGGATGTTGACAGTCTTGATTGGAAAGACCCTACTCCAAATCAGATTACCCTGAACATAACAAATAAACTTAAAGACGGCAGTATTATACTTATGCATAACGGCGCAACAAATACACCCGAAGCTCTGCCAATGGTAATTGAGGCTATAAAAGCACAGGGATACGAAATAGTGCCGATAAGCCAAATTTTGTTAAAAGGCAATTATACAACCGATGTACAAGGTAAAATGCTCCCTGCTCAAAATGCCACATCATAATGTTTTAGCGAAGTAACAATCAGGCAACCACTAAGCTATATGCCAAAATTATAAAAGTTTGGTCTAAATTTTTAATTATTCCTCTTAAATTTTTCTCTGATTAACAGCAAAAAGCCTCCGCAATCAAGCGGAGGCTGATTTTATGGGATTTATTCTGCAACCTGATTAATAATAGCAAACTGATAAGCTGTAATCAGGTTAGCTCTCTGTCGCCAAAGAGTCAAAAGCTATTTGTATCATAGAGCAATGTAAGCTGATCAAGATATCCGTTAATCCGGTTGAGCTTATTCTTTGTTGCGGTTAAAAGCTTTGCGTTTGCAAACTCACCGTTAAGTATAGCGTCTTTCAAAGCCTTCCTCTGCTCGCTTGTAACAGTCACCTTTGGAATATCCTGCGGCTTTGCAAGTGAATATGTGCTTGTGCTGTTTGAAGTTATTGATGCAGCCGCAGTGGCATTGTCAATAAGTTTATTATTATATATTAAATGTTAAAACAAAAATTCCCTTACAAACCGATATAAATTTAACCTAACCGGTCTGTAAGGAAGTTTTTATTAAATTACATTAAATTTTACTTTAAAGTATTAATACACTGTTTAAAAGTTTCAATAACATACCATGCGTCATCGTCCGACATGGTTGTATTGAGCGGAAGTGTAAGCTGATTTTTATGCATATTATAGGTATTCGGATAATCCGAAATCTTAAAGCCTCTCTTTTTGTATGCGGAAAGCATTGGGAGCGGCTTAAAGTGAACATTGCACATAACACCGTTTTCCGCCATCATATTGTAGAACTTGTTACGATACTCGTCATCTTTTCCGATAAAGCGTACAAAATACAAATGACCGCTGCTCCTGTGATTTTCGTCGCAATGGTTAAGCACCTGAATAGGCAAATCCTTAAATTCCTCGTTATACACACGGATAAGCTCGTGACGGCGTTCAAGGATTTTTTCGTATCTTTGCAGCTGAACCACACCGAGTGCCGCAAGAACATCCGGCATATTACATTTATATTGAGTATCCACAACATCATATTCCCAAGACGCTACCTTGTTCTTCTGATAAGCGTCCTTTGTCTGACCGTGAAGTGACAAAAGCATATACTGCTTGTATATGTCGTCCTCGTCAAGCCATTCGTGCGGACGGTGAACGGCTGCGCCGCCCTCAGCAGTAGTCATATTTTTAACTGCGTGAAAACTGAAGTTTGTAAAATCGGCAATTTCTCCGCACATTTTGCCTTTTCTTCTTGCGCCAAAGGCATGTGCGCCGTCTGCCATAACAATTACTCTTCCGAATTTCTCCTGAATTTCATTCTTTGGCTTAAACACGCTTTTCTGTCGTTCAACAGCCTCAAAAATTCTGTCATAATCACAGATAACACCCGCAAGGTCAACAGGAATGATTGCCTTTGTATTGTGATTTATGGCAGCCTCCATTTTGTCATAATCCATCTCAAAGCTGCCGCTTTTGCAGTCAATCATAACGGGCTTTGCACCGACATGATAAACTATAGACGCTGTAGCTGTGTAAGTATATGCAGGTAAAATTACCTCGTCGCCCGGTCCGATACCGAGAATACGAAGTGTAAGTTCTGCGCAAGAGGTTTGTGAAGAAAGGCAAGCCGCACGCTCAACATTGCAATATTCTGCAATACGGCTTTCAAAAAGTTTTGTTTCGGGACCTGTAGTAATCCAGCCCGACTTTAAAACCTTTACAACCTCGTCAATTTCAGCCTGTGTAATATCAGGCGGCGAAAACGGAATTTTTCTCATTTCAACTTCTCCTTGTAACGGGATATTCAGTGAAAACAATAAGTATATAAAAATACTATAAAATCTATATTTGTAATTAAATGCTAAACTTCATTATACATCATATGTTTATAAAAGTAAAGCAAACAAATTGACTTTTCACTGATTTTGTTCACTATTTTTTAATTTTTCCCTCTCCTGTGCCTGTTTTTTAAGTAAATATTTATTCTTTGTTGCCATTCCCCCTCTTATATGTCTTTCGCTTTTGTTGGTTTCGAGTATTTGCCGCACCTCTCTGTACAATGCAGGATTTACCTTTCTTAATCTTTGGCTTACATCTTTATGTACTGTTGACTTTGAAATTCCGAATTTTTTAGCGGCTTTTCTTACGGTTGCCTTGCTTTCTATTATATATTCGCCGAGCATTGCCGCCCGTTCCTCAACTATACCTTTCATAAATTCCCCTCCGAATGGTTTATGGTAAATTATATGAAAGTGGCAACTTGTGTATGCAAGATAATATCATTTGTGGAAATCAGACATTTTATTACAAAATATTTATGTAAAAGCAACACAGAAATTGCGGCTTTTGTAGATAATAATAAAAAGAAGCGGCAAAGTTTGTGAGTTTATTTGCCTTGTTATATATTTATATTTATGCTAAAATGTAAATAGTAAATAAAGCATTTTTAGTTACTATGTTCAAAATAAAGGAAGCTGTAATTATGAAAAAACACAGTCGCTTATACAAAATGTTATCTGTTTTTTCAGCACTTGCAATTACTGCGCCTATGTTTGTAATCTCCGCATCAGCCTCTGTGAACGATTCCTCTGTAGGCAACCCAAACTATATTTCATATAATCAGGATTTTTACAATTCAAACTCCGAGCTTTGCAATACCCTTATAGATAGTATGGAAAATTTGAACAGCGAAATTGATGTTGAAAAATATCAATTATCTATAAATGATATAAAAAAAGCTATGCGCACAGTATCGGAAATAAGCCCCGACCTTTTCTATGTAAGCAAAACAACCTACGGTCTTGCAATCGGTTCTTGCGTAGCAAGAGTTATTCCTACATATATATATTCAAACGAACAGATTGTACAAATGCGAAGCGAGCTTGAAAGCAAGACAAATGAAATTCTTGCAAAAATTCAGCCGAATATGACTGATTTTCAAAAAGCCGCAATAATTCACGATGAAATTGTACTTAACTGTGAATACTCAAATTCACCTGACACACAATATACCCGTACTTCCGTTTATGATTGTATTGTAAACGGATATGCAAATTGCCAGGGCTATGCAAGCTCAATGTCTTATTTGCTTGAAAAAGTAGGTATTAATTCCGAAATTGTTGAATCCTCTCAAATGAATCATATTTGGAATCTCGCTGAAATTGGTGGAAATTATTATCATATTGACGCTACATTTGATGATCCTACGCCCGACAGATACGGTTTTGTGTCACACAAATATTTTCTGTTGAGCGACAGCGCAATTAAAACATCGTCGGATATTTCGGTGCATTACGGATTTAAAACAAACAATTCTTGTACCGGCACCGCTTATGATAACTCATATTACAAAAATCTTAACACAAAATTCTGTTACTCAAATAATCTTTTTTATGCCGCAGACAATAGCAACAGCGGTAAAAACTCAAAAAAACTTGTTGCTTTCAATCCCGAAACCGGTTATGCAGAACCTGTAGCGGATATTTCCGATAAATGGTACACTAACGGCGGTTTAAGCTATTGGCGCGACAGTTTTGTAAGTACAGACGAATACAACGGCAATATCTATTTTAACCTTAACAATTTTGTATGCAAATACAACACTGCAAACGGAACGGTAACCCAAGTTACAAATAAAATCAATACTTCAAACTATGCATACATCTATGGTATGAAAGTTGATAACGACGGAAATTTTCTTGCAGATGTAAAAAAATCCCCGTTAGACGATGCAAATATTATTAAACTTAATGTTTTGCCTGAAAACAAACAGGAAAAACTTGATATTGGTTTTGGCAAAGTAAACACTGATTTGTTAATTCCTCCTAAATTTTTATTAGGTGATATTAATGAGGACGGCAATCTTTCAATTCTTGATGTTACTCTTTTACAAATGATTTGCACAAATTCACTTGATGCAAAAGAATCGCAAAAACTTGCGGCGGACTATAACGCTGACGGACAAATTGATGTTAATGATGCAACCGCATTGCAAATTTATATTTCTAAAAACAGTTAGTAGTTTTTTCATTTTATACCATTTTTCCGAAAAGACATCTTCAAATAATGAGGGTGTCTTTTTTATTCCGTTTTTATATCGGAGTAAAGGAGTTAAAATAAGGTTTAGCAAAATACTTTGTTATAGTCTTATATTTTTTGTAATACTATGTTAAACCATAATATTCCCACTTAAAAAAAGTACAAAAGCAAAACTCCGCACAGGTCAGCCGACAACCTATGCGGAGCGTAATTTTATATTATTTTTCTGTTTTACTGTCTGTAGTATTTGATTCTCTCTTAATCATTTTTCCGTTTACAAAGACATAATCATTACTGCTGTCTGCTCTTTCGACAGCCTGCTGTTCAACTATTTTTTCTACTTTTTCTTCAAATTCTTTATCAACCAATAAATCTTTACCTGTAAAAGAACCAACATTTTCCTGTAATCCCTTTGCTATTATGACATTCACACCATAAGTTGCTATCAAGGGATAGAATAAAACCGCAACTGTTATTGCAATCACCAGCATTGCTCCCTCTGCTGCGGCAATCCATAATATAAAACCAAGCGATACGGCAATAAAGAAAAGCATTGCAAGAATATTTTTAAGGATATTACCGAAAACAAGTATAAAAGAATTTTTATAAATATCTGATATTTTCAGTTCATACGTAACCGACATTATCGGCACATAAAACATCATAGATGTAAGAATAAGCGAAAACAGAACATATACGGTAAGCATTGAACCGTATGCAAGACTTGAACCGAGCAATGAAAAATAATACATAAACGCAAATATCGAACAAGCTATAATTGCGTAAGTAACAACTCCGTGCAATAAAAACGCCTTAAAATTCTCTTTAACTGTACCGAAAAATGTTTTTGCAACCGGTACATCTTTTTTTTCAATTCCTATTTTTCGCACCGTCATAACAAGTCCCGCAAAAAACGGCATTGACGGAATAATTCCCAGACACCATACTATAATATTGTTAAAACCCGTAAGGTAACCTATCAAAACAAACAACGCCGTAAATACCGCAAACGCAACTGCATTGATAAGTTGGGCAAGCAGTAATTTGGGAAATTCAGTAAAAAACCGTGCAAAAGCACTATTTGAAAAACTGTTCATAAAAACCTTCTCTTTTAAAAGATATTAATACAATTCTACCACATTATAAGCTTTTATAGCAATAGTAATTTAATATTAATAAATTACAAAACTGTAAATTCAACCGATTATTTATGCTGTTTTGATATGATTACGGCGAAACGAGTCAGATTTCCACTGAAAAATTTGCCGTAATTTTTTGTAATTATTCATTTTACGCAACACCGTGTTTTTATAACAAATATAAATTTTTTAAACTTTTTTTAAAAAACTCTTGCAACTGTGACAAAAATATGTTATCCTTGTGATAACGAAGAAAAGCAAGGATTGCTTTTCACAATGCTCGCAAAGAGTAAATAATTGAAATTAAGGTGAAAATTATGAAAAAGTCAACAATCATAAGAGCATCTGCTCTTTCCGTTGCTGCTCTCATGGCTGCAACATCACTCGTAGGCTGCGGCGGCAACTCAAGTTCAAGCGACAGCGGTAGCAAATCAGACGGCGCTAAAAAAGGTTCGGTTTATTATTTAAACTTTAAACCTGAGCAGGACAAGGATTGGCAGGCTTTAGCAGCTAAGTACACAGAAGAAACAGGCGTTAAGGTTACTGTTGAAACTGCTGCCGAGGGTACATACGAATCAACCCTTACAGCTGCAATGGATAAGGACAACGCTCCTACACTCTTCCAGGTAAACGGCCCTGTAGGTCTTGCAAACTGGAAAGATTATTGCTATGACCTTAAAGATTCACAGCTTTATTCACAGCTAACAAATCAGGATTTTGCTCTTAAAGAAGGCGACAGCGTTTACGGCATTGCTTATGTTGTAGAAACATACGGTATTATTTACAACAAGACACTTCTTAAGAAATATTTTGATTCTGATTTTGCAACAATTAAATCAATTGACAAGCTCAACAACTTTGCAGCTTTAAAGACTGTTGCAGACGAAATTCAGGCTCACGCTTCTGACCTTGGCGTTAAGGGTGCATTTACATCAGCAGGTATGGATTCATCTTCAGACTGGAGATTCAAGACTCACCTTGCTAACCTCCCAATCTACTATGAGTACAAGGCAGACGGTATTACATCTACAGACGCTATCAAGGGTACATACCTTGACAACTACAAGAACATCTTTGATCTTTACATCACAGATTCAACTTGTGCTCCGACTGATCTTGCAAACAAGACAGCTACAGACGCTGTAACAGAGTTTACATCAGGCGAGGCTGTATTCTATCAGAACGGTACTTGGGAATACACAGGTATTAAGGACGCAGGTCTTACAGACGACGATCTCGGTATGCTCCCGATTTACATCGGTGTTGACGGCGAAGAGAACCAGGGACTTTGCACAGGTTCTGAGAACTACTGGTGTGTAAACAAAAACGCAAGTGAAGATGACATCAACGCAACACTTGATTTCTTAGACTGGTGTGTAACAAGCGAAGCAGGTACATCTGCAATGGCTGACAATATGGGCTTTGTAATTCCTTTCAAGGCTGCTAAGGAAGCTACCAATGTATTTGTAAAGGCTGATGCTGAATACACAGCAGCAGGCAAAACTCCGGTAAGTTGGAACTTTACAACAATGCCAAGTGAAGACTGGAAAAACGGCGTAGGTACAGCTCTTACACAGTATGCAGCAGGCACAGGCTCATGGGATGATGTTAAGACAGCATTCGTACAGGGCTGGGCTACAGAATACGCTAAGGCTAACGGCTAATCCGTAAATCCATTAATCATTAAAGGTTAAAATGTATGGCAGGGGAGGCGGCATCGTCTTCCCTGTTTTTTTGACAGAAAGTTTGACAGAAAGGTAAAAATATGTTTAAAAAACGCAGCAGAAAAATATATTTTCTTGTTTTTGTTGTGCCTACTCTTATTGCTTTTATGATCGGCTTTATATACCCATTCTTTCAGGGCATATACCTTTCGTTCTGTAAATTCCGTACAACAAGTAATGCAACATGGGTAGGTTTTGACAACTACATAAAAGCTTTTCAGAACGAATCGTTTATCCGCTCATTCTGGTTTACCGCACTTTTTGTGGTAGTATCGGTAATTCTCATTAACGCAATCGCTTTCTTTGTCGCCTATGCTCTTACGCTTGGCATAAGAGGCTCAAATGTTTTCAGAACCGTGTTCTTTATGCCAAACCTTATCGGCGGTATTATCCTCGGTTACATTTGGAAACTTATATTTGACGGTATTTTACAGAATTTCGGCACAAACATTGTGCTTGATGCTAACTTCGGCTTTTGGGGACTTATAATTCTTATGTGCTGGCAGCAAGCCGGATATATGATGATTATTTACATAGCCGGTTTCCAAAGCGTTCCGTCCGACCTCTATGAAGCAGCAAAAATAGACGGTGCAAACAAAAAGCAGTTACTTACAAATGTAACTCTTCCAATGATGGCTCCATCAATTACAATTTGTACATTCCTTACACTTACAAACTCATTTAAATTGTTTGACCAGAACCTTGCCCTCACAGGCGGTGCTCCGGGCGTTCTATCTGAAACAAGCGGTACAATGATTTATCAGACACAGATGATGGCTCTCAATATTTACAACACATTCTACGCTAACCAGAACTCAAGAGGTGTTGGACAGGCTGAGGCTGTAATCTTCTTTGTAATTGTTGTAATTATAGCACTTGCACAGCTTTACTTTACAAGAAAGAGGGAGGTGCAGCAGTAATGGCTAACGAAACAACTAAAGTTGCTCCTGCAACAAAAGTTAAGGCTAAAAAAGAAAAGCCGCCTAAGAAAAAGCAAACAAAGGGTATGAAAATACTCACAGTTATTTTTTCAATAATTTCTGTATTTTATGTTGCACCTGTTTTTATTGTTCTTATGAACTCGTTTAAAACAAATGCAGGCATCAGTAAGTATCCGTTTGCATTGCCAAATGCAGAAACCTTTTACGGACTCAAGAGCTATATTACAGGTATGTTCTTTGGTAATTTCCCATTTTGGAAAACAATTTTATGCTCGCTTTTCATTACTGTTGGCGGTGTATTTCTGATTTTGCTCTGCACATCAATGTGTGCATGGTATTTACAGAGATCAAACTCAATTATCTGCAAAATCATCTACTACTTCTGCATTTTCTCAATGGTAGTACCTTTCCAGATGGTTATGTTTACCCTTGCAAAAACAGCCGACAACCTTCACCTCACAAACCCCGTTGGTATTTTGGTTATATATCTTGGTTTTGGCGCAGGTCTTGCGGTGTTTATGTTCTCGGGATTTGTAAAATCTATTCCGATTGAAATTGAGGAGGCGGCCGATGTTGACGGCGCAGGTCCGCTAAAAACTTTCTTCGGCATAGTTCTTCCGATTATGAAACCTACATTTATTTCGGTTGGTATTCTCGAAACAATGTGGATCTGGAACGACTATCTTCTCCCTTATCTTATTCTTGATAAGTCGCTTTACAAAACCATTCCTATTCATATTCAGTATCTTAACGGTAGTTATGGTCACACAGATACAAGTGCCATTATGGCGCTCATCGTACTCAGCATTATTCCGATAATTATTTTCTACTTTGCTTGTCAGAAATACATTATTGAAGGCGTAGTAGCCGGTGCTGTAAAGGGTTAATAATTTTTCAGGACATTTTCAATGTGAAAATGTCCTGAATTTTTTAAATTTTCGTTGCTGAAATAACAACGGTCTGCAAAGTGGCAAACGGTACTTTTTACACATATTTTAAGAGGAAAGAAGATGTACTCTTTGAATTGAGTGAAGAGGCTTTCGGCAGTATTTTATTATGTTTTCAAGCAAACATATCAATTCTACAACAAAACAAGCGACAGTCTGATTCTCTGTTGCTTGTAATTACACTTTATTCGATTTTTTCCGGGTTACCCCAACTATTGACATTAAGCCGTAAAAGTTTTATAATCGTTTAAACTATTCATATACATATAGCAAAGCCGAACTCAATCAAGAGCTCGGCTTTATTTAATTCTTCTGATTTTGTCTTAGTGTACCGTTGCGATAGGCTTTTATGAGGTCTTTTAAATCTTTTATGTTCTCTCGTATTTTTTTGCCGTTGTCGGTATCCCCCACAAGTATTCTCTTTTGGCTGACCTCGGTCGCTACCTGATTTGTCTGCATATCTCTGCCGCTGCGGATTGTATAATCAACCGATTTAAACGGCTCGTGAGCGGTCAGCATTAAACCGTATGAATTATAAATCAGCGTATAACCCGCAATACCCGTAACTTTATGATACGGTTGAGAAAATCCGCCGTCAATTATAATAACCTTGCCGTTGCATTTAACGGGGCTTTCGCCCTCTGTATGGTGAATAGGCACATGACCGTTTATAATATGAGCATTGTCGCCCTTTATACCGAACATTTTAAAAATTCTGTCTACAACCTCTTCATCATTAAAGAGTCTGTAATAAACATCTTTTATTTCTTTATGGGTGCTCTCGTCTGCGATAAAATACCGTTCAAATGTAGTCATTTTATCCCTGCCGTACAGCGGAGAATCCGCACCGTTCCACAAGAACCACAAAATGTCCCTGCCCACTCGCTTTTCTTCTTCATTCACGGAGAAAAACGCTTTTCTGGCGCAGCGCTCAAGTTCATCGTAAAGTTCTTTTCCGCATAAATCTTCACCAAAAAGATTTATATTTCTGAAACTGCCGTCCTCATTCATCGGAATACAACCGTGGAAAAGCAGATTATTATTGCAAACCTTATAAAGACTTCCTTTTTGCAAAAGTAAATTAATATGTGATTTCAGCTTTGAACAGTTCACAAATGAATTGCATAGCTTTGCAATTACCGACTGTTCTTCACTTGTAAGCTCATAAGGATTATTAAAATCAATTGTCGGGAAATATCGGTCAAGCATAGGATATTCCTTACCGTCAATTGTAACCGTTCCTTTGTCTGCGTCAATTTTGTCAAGCAAGCGTCTGTTATCCATATTATACTCGGGATGTTTTGCTATTAACTGTCCCTCAAGTTTAAACTGAATAATCGTAATCGCCTTGTGCATTTTCATTGCGAGCACAGTTTGAGTATCCATCTCACTGCCGTGGCGACTGCGAATTGTAAACTGAGCGCAGGGGTCATCTGCATAGGTTTCCATTGCAAAAAGCACGAGCGGCATCATACTTATTCCGTATCCGTTTTCAAGCACAGAGAGATTATCGTACAAAAGGCTTGTACGCACAATATTTGCAATGCAGGCAGGCTGACCCGCAAAAGCACCCATCCACAATACATCGTGATTTCCCCACTGAATGTCAAGCGAATGATAATTCATCAGGCTGTCCATTACAAAATGCGAGCCGTAGCCTCTGTCATAAATATCGCCGATAATATGCAGATGGTCGATAACAAGCCTTTGAATAAGGTTTGACATCTCAACTATAAACTCGTCCGCACAACCTATCTCTATAATTGTATTTATAATTTCATCATAATAAGCCTTTTTATTGAGAACTTCTTTTTTCTCGGTAATAAGCTCCTCAATAACATATCTGAAATTTTCAGGCATAGCTTTTCTTACCTTTGAGCGTGTGTATTTTGAAGATACAATCTGACACACAGACACAAGTCTGTACAGCGTTGTGCGATACCAACTGCTGTCGGCTCTGCCCTGATTTTTTACATACTGTAATTTTTCTGACGGATAATAAATAAGTGAAGCCAAATCTTCTTTTTGGTCTTCAAAAAGAGTATCGCCGAAGACATCGTCAATCTTTTTCATAACAGCGCCCGACCCGTTGCGCAGTACATGGGCAAAGGCTTTGTATTCGCCGTGAATATCAGACAAAAAATGCTCTGTTCCCTTTGGCAAATTTAAAATTGACTGCAAATTAATAATTTCCGTTGCAGCACTGTCTATGGTCGGATATTGCTTTGAAAGACATTCCAAAAATCTTATTTTTTCCATAAATTCACCGCCAATTTCATTATACCCTTATTATATATTCAATTCTTGCATAATTCAATATTTTTATAAAAATCAATAAATCTGTTATGCCGAAAGTCAATAGCAAACGCTTTAGATTTTACAATTTGCATTATTCAGGATATTGAACAAAATCAATATAAAATGTATAATAAAATAAAATTCAACAATACTTGGAGGCATACAATGTCTGAAAAACGAAAATACACACTCGGAGAAGAAATTTTTAACTCTGTATCGCACGGTGTGGGCGCTTGCCTGTCTGTTGCCGGAACAGCAGTAATGATAGTCGCCTCGGTAATCCACACCAATGTATGGGGAATTGTCAGCTCGTGTATATACGGTGCTTCGCTGATTATTCTTTACACAATGTCAACTCTTTATCATTCGTTTACAAACAAAAAAGCCAAGGCTTTTTTCAGAATAATGGACCACAATACAATTTTTCTGCTGATTGCGGGAACATACACACCCATTACTCTTTACTATCTGCAAGGCGCAGTAGGTTGGATATTATTCGGCATAGTGTGGGGTGCGGCAATATTCGGAATTGTAATGAATTCAATTAACCTTGAAAAAGCACGAATACCGTCAATTTTCTGCTATGTGGCAATGGGATGGGTAATAATCTTTGCCATAAAACCGCTTATTGCATCAATGCCGAGTATTTCACTTGTATTTTTAATAATCGGCGGAGCTTTCTATACACTCGGAATTATATTTTACGCAATAAAAAAGGTAAAATACTTTCACTCAATATGGCATCTATTCACCATTGCAGGCAGTGTTTTTCACTACTTTGCAATCTTACTCGGATTCTGGAATATATAACAAAAAGCGACTGTCTGCGGGCAGTCGTTTTTCATTGAAGCAGCGTTTGCAAACTGATAATTAATCCTATATTTTTCGGCTCTATGTAAATAGTTGGGGTAAATCCGAAAAATAAGAAAGATTCTTTATCAAAAGTTGGGGGAAATTATGATTTTCGCACAAATTAAGCGAAATAATTTTTAAATACAGGTCAAGCCTTTTACCTTTTATAATTGCTCGATAAAACAATTTGCTAAATCATAATAACTCAACCGTTAATGAATAACCGTTACTCTTCTTCCGGGTAGGTCATTCCCCATTCTTTGCGAATATCGGTCATAATTTTCATTACATCTCTTGTAAAATCAAGGTGCATTAAGTCAGCGTTACCTGCAACCGTTTGCTCCATATCTTCAACTTCATAAAGCAGGGCATCCTTGGTTTCGCCCTCACTTACAGTTTCTGTATGTCCGTCATCTGTGTATGTTATAACCGCTTTCTGTCCTCTCGGATATTCAAAAATTTCAACATATCCTTTGTCAAAAGCAATTGTGCCACGCTTTGGCTGTTTTGCATGCAGTGAAAGTATCACAGACGCCATCTCTTCCTCTTTGTTTTTAAGAAGAATACTTGCCTGTTCGTCAACTCCCGTTTGCGCATATTTGACTTGTGAGAGCACTTCATTAGGGCAAGAGGTCATAAACCATCTTACAAAAGAAAGCGCATATACGCCAATATCAAGCATTGCACCGCCCGCAAGATTTCTGTTAAAAAATCTGTTTTTCGTATTATATTCTTTGTAACTGCCAAAATTCATCTGCAAAAGTCTTAACTCTCCCAAATCGCCCGACTGGATTTTTTCGTTGAGCGCTTTATAAATCGGCATATGGTAAATTGTCATAGCCTCGGCAAGCACAACATTATTTTCCTTTGCAAGCTTTATTGCCTCTTCAAGTTCTTCTGAATTAAGCGTTATTGATTTTTCGCAAAGCACATGCTTTTTCGCTTTCAGCGCCTTTCTTAAATAAGAAATATGTGTATTATGCGGTGTAGAAATGTAAATAATATCAACATTTTCATCTTCAAACAGCTCGTCAATGCTGTTATAAACCTTTTCAATACCGTACTTTTCGGCAAAAGCAACCGCTTTTTCGTGAGTTCTGTTTGCCACAGAGTACAGCTTTTGTCCACGGCTCTGCATTGCTTGCGCAAGCTCGTTTGCAATTACACCGCAACCAAGTGTTGCCCAATTAAATGTCTTCATCATCACCAGCTCCGTTTCATAATATAATACTTTCGTATTACAAAATCAGTATAGCATTACAAACGGCAATTGTAAATGTAACTGATGTTAATAATAAGTCAAATTTTGCTTTTTTATTTATAATAATTAACGAAGATGTAATTACAACTTCCACACCTTCTCCGATAGAGCAAACCGAAGCAAAAGAAAATGCTTATTATGACTTTTGGGGCCTTGAATAAAATCAATCCGCTAAAATAATTTAACCTAAAACCTAAAACCGCCGCTCAGATTTTTACTGAGCGGCGGTTTACTGTCTTAATTATTGATATTGTTTTGAATATTTGGATAATATTTTTAGAATCACATATTATTCCATTCACGCATAACCTTTCTTAATTTTAAATCAATATCAATTCTTGTCTGCCGACATTCATCGGCATGCTCTTTAGCTGATTTAAAAACAAATTTCATAACAAATTTTGAAAAGCCCGGCACAAGTAATTTAATTAATGTTTCAGGGAACACAAAATGAGTGCCGTATTTGTACACAAGCACCTCGTAATCACACTTATGAGGCGTTTTCTTTAATCGCTCGTCCATTCGTCTTATATACTTTCCCGTATTCCATAAAGTATCGTCATCTGCGCCGATTAAACATAACTTTCCGCAAATATTTTCAACCTTAATCATTTCTTTTTCGGTGAGATTATACGCTTTTTCGGAATCATCAAAAAGTTTTCTTGAACACAGAATATTGCCTGTTCCTTTTGTTTCCTGTTCTATCACTTTCCAATAATCAGGGTGTTTATACACAAAAGGCATATAATCAAGAGGTTTTCCATGCCACGATAATGTAGATTCACCCTCAATAGGCCATTCTTTACAGCCATCTTTATTACCTTGCATAAACCCCTGCCATACGAAGTCGCTTGGCGTCATTGCAACAGTTAAAGTAATATCAGAAAAATAAGATGCCGCCACCAAAGCAAGCATAAGCAACATACAGGCAAAAATAAAAATCCGTCCTCAATGAGAACGGATTTTGTCAGGGTTGAGCAAAAAAGATGTTTTTGCCAATTTTTATGGTAGTTTCGAACCAACGAAAACGAAAATAATTATTAGCAAAAACGCTTGATATGTCCCTAATACATTAGTATATTACTGCTAATCAATGCAGAGAGCGTATAAATTCTCTACCACAAATTAATTTATCTTGTACTTTTCTAAAAGAAGATTTGGAATAAGTTTTCTTTTAGATAAATCATAAGCTTCCTTTGCTACTAATATAGGATCAACAAAAGGAGTAGGAGATAATATTTCCGACGTATTTCTGCTAATTTTTTGAAGTTGCTCGTTGGGAAATATCTCTTTTTCAATTCGCTTTGAAAAATACACTTCTTCAGAATAAGATAACATTATATAGGTTAATGCTAATAATCTATCATCTCTATCCAACTTGTTAAACTGCCTATAGAAATTCCTATAACGCTTATCTCCGCTTTCTATAAACATAAAAACTGCGGTTTCATTTTGTAATGGGAATACGCATATGTTTATATTTTTCACTTTATATTCGGGAGACATATTATAAATATTATTAATAATATTTCTATTGAAATCTGCAATTAACGCTATTGCACCTTGAAAAGCTATCGGTACCACATAATTTAATTTTTCATAATAACATAGATAGTAATCCGAAGTACTATTTTTGTCTATAGATTTTTTAGCCTTTTTATAGCTTTCAATATATTCATTTAAATCCAAAGTATTTGTTTCATTCTTTACTCGCCTTAATTCTGATGGTAAACCAAGTTCTTTTTCTGCCTTATCATATAAGTTAATTTCAAACATTCTTTTACTTATAGCCATTAAGTTATTTTTCAAAGCTATTTGCCCAAGCATTTTTTGTGTTGGAACATTACAATAATTTTCCGGATTTTCATATTCTGAAAAAATCTTACTATCACAATTTCTGCAAATTAAATTAAATGTTCCTGCCTGATTAACACCTTTGTCAACTTTAAATATGGGATTATCAATAAAGGCATTTAGGGTAAGCACCTCGCCATTTTCTGCAATATTTCTTAAAACAAATGCAGGTATAGAATGAGAATTACAAAAGCTGGTAAACTTATTACCGCAGTAATAACAAGTTTCTTGCTTAGTTATCTCTCTAATTTCTTTTGAAAATTTTCCTATTTTCTTTTTCATCCCTATATCTTCTCTTAATCTTGATTTATCTCTTGGTAAAATATCACCTAAATCAAAAACTGATGCATAATCCTCAAACAAATAAAATCACCTCATATAATGTTTTTCAATAACATACAAAAATCGAATTACTTTACCAATCATTCAAAATGTTCAGATTATTTAAATTTGCAAGGGGGAGAGAGCATAAAATATGTTTTCACAAATTGAAAGATTTTCTTCAATTTAAAGAATTAGGTTAGAATTTTGATGTCATTTTCAGCTAAATTCGATTTCTTCATTAACTTTCTCATGGATATCAATTCTATTTTCAATATCAATCTTATTAACCAGCCAACCGTTCAAATTGCAATTTCTGATAAATTCATCAATCCTGTTAACGCCATACATTTCTTTCAGCGTCACTACAACTCCAAAACGAAGTCCCACACCATCTTTTGGATCTAACCTATTATTTGTTTTTATTTCCATTCCCCACTTTTTATTTTTGTACGATTTTTTGGGGATTTTTCTACTCTTTGGCTTCTCTGATATATACTTTACATTATCCCATTTTCTGAATCGTTCTCTTGCTTCGCCTTCAAGAATAAAACTTTTTGCTGTTCCCAACGAATCCTCTTGATTTTGCTTATCGTCATTTATTTCGATCAGCTTTCCATTATCTTTTATTCTTCCAAAGTGCAGATTAAGCTCGGTGTTTGTATAATCGACTCCTTGAGACCTGTCGCATATCGGGAAATAACACATAGTCGCTCTAGCAAAATAAGGGTAACTGTCATCTTTAAGCGGAACAGGAAAATGATAATTATAAGTATTCCATTTCTCACTTATATCTGTTACCACAAATTTGATTTCATCGTCTTTTGTCTGGACGATATCCTCAATTTTGATTGGAACAACACCGTGCCCATAAATAGCAACTTCTTCCGGAGTCGGTGTTTCATTCCAACCTCTCGCTGAGTCTATAATCATTGCTTTAGCTACTTCTCTGTTCAAACC
Source organism: Ruminococcoides bili (assembly GCF_040093295.1). Taxonomy (NCBI): domain Bacteria; kingdom Bacillati; phylum Bacillota; class Clostridia; order Eubacteriales; family Oscillospiraceae; genus Ruminococcoides; species Ruminococcoides bili. The sequence goes on along the minus strand of NZ_JBBNJY010000004.1, from coordinate 81,640 downwards.
TAATACATCAATCAAATAGGATAATTTTCTTGCAATCCAAGGAGCAGCAAAGGAAGTTCCTGCTACAAATGCAGCGCCCAATGGTTCGCAAACTTGAATATACTTTTCCTCACTTCCTCCATAATAGCTAACATCAGGCTTGGCGAAAAAGGAAAGCGCAAGACCTTTTCTGGTGTATTTAGTTGATAATCCGCTTTTTGTTACTGCATTTACTACTAAACTGTTTATTGAGTCTGCCGGAGATCCGATTTTTTCAATGTTTTCATTTGGCTTATTAGTTCCCGCAACAACAAAGATTATATCATTTTCGGCTTGGATCTGATCCAATACTGCAGCTTCGGCTGAAATGAAATTATCATTTACTTCCTTATTACTTCCTAAAGAAATATTCCAAACTTTAATATCCTTATTTTCGGCAATAATACATTTTATTTGCTTAATAATTGTGAATGATGAAAATTGGGCTCCGGCTGCAACACCAAAATGTCTTACTCTAAATCTTCCGCATCCATCATTCAGCCAAGGATTCAACTTTGGTCCATCTACAATAATCGATGATACCGCTGTTCCGTGACGATAATCACTGGGATTTTTGGGAATGTTTTTATCAACCATGTCGTGATATTCTACCCATTCACTGAAATATACCCGAATATCAAACAATGTATCAATTACACCAATAGTAGGCTCAATGCTTGGTGATGGAATATGAACAATATCTTGTTGATAATCTTCAATAAAATCTTCAGGGGACAGGTCTGATAAATTTTCTGTTGCCATAGAAACAAGATAAGGAGCCTTTTCAAACAAAACTTTAGATTGATTCTCATCTAAGAAAACCGTACGATTATCGAGAATCCTGCTTGATAAAATATCAATGCCAATTTCGTGGAATAGTTGTTTTGTATCCATTCCTGTATCATACAAAGTAATGATACTTTCCTTAAATTGTTGAGTTGCTTTTTCTACTTCAAAATCGTCAATATATGATACATCAGCCACTATCTGTTTGAATAAACTTTTTGTTAATCCGTATTTTTTAAAATTGATTTTATCGGTCACATAATTATCAAAAATTGCTTTAGTAATGTCATCTTTAAATACAGAAGATATTATTTCATCTGATTTATATAACATATCCATACTGCTATCTAAATCATCAATTGATAAAAAATAGGTGATTATATGCTTTGTTTTTTCGGCATTAAATTTTGCTCCTACGATAGCATAATTAGATTGATCTCCTTTAAACAGACCGGCAATACGGTTGCTTTTAGCTACTATTTTATTATAATGCACACTAATTAAAATACCGTTAAATGGTCTATTTTCGTGTGCCCAAAAATCTTTAATCTGAAAAAGCTTGGATGTTAGTTCCTTCAATTTCTGACTTGTAACAACTACTTTACTATTCATCGCAGGACCGCCACCGCTGGCACTCTTTGGTGCTTGAACAAAACGGTTTCCTTTTAGTTCCAAAACATTATTCATTTGTTTCATCCTCCTTATTCAGTTTTCTTGATACGGTGCTTTTTGACTCTCCTTTGAGTTTTTCGATTTCCCTTACCGTAAAGCCCTTTCCATACAATTGGTTAATATCGGTTTTATCAAGATTACCAATCAAACTGTTATAAAGCCTTCTTAAATAATCATATCCGGAATTAATATCACTGAAAGCCAAAGATGTTTTGATAATATTCTTCAGTTCTCCGGGATAAGGCAATTCGTCAGACGCATTTAAGATTTTTTTAAATAATCTTGTATCTTTAGAAATCCCTTTGAAATTTTTGATAAATGCCGAGAAATAATATTCAGCAACTTCAATTAGATCATTCTTGCTATATCGATTAAAATTAATAACAGCATCAAAACGTCTAATTAATGCTTTGTCAAAGTTCGAAAATAAATTGGTTGTTGCGATAATCACTATTTCTTTATTTAAATCAGTTAGACGATCAAGTTCTCGCAAGATAGTTGAAGTAACTCTTCCCATTTCACGCACATCATTGGAATTTATTCGATCTAATGCAATTACATCTATTTCATCAAATAATACAACCACTCTATTTGAATTTGGAAGCATATTAATTTCATTAAATACACTTGCTATATTCTTGTTAGTCTGCCCTAGTTTACTATCAATTAAGTTATCAAAATCCACACAAAATAAAGTTCTATCCAGCAAACGAGCTATGTGTTTAGCCGCCTCGGTCTTTCCGCTACCCGGGAGACCCTCAAATAAAAATTTATTGATGCCGATATTGTGATTAACCGCATTAATAATTCCTTTTATATCTTCTGAAATTTCAGTTGGTAAATTTAATGGTTCCATTACATTAGTGTTAATTTGTTTTAAAAATTCACTTTCAAAATCGCTGCTTTGAGGTGTATACAAATTAGATTCAGCAATCAAACTCATAATATATTCTGCCAACTGTTCATCTCCAATACTGTCAAAATATCTTGCTATATTTATTGCTTCGTTTCTAAAAGCATTTTCGTTTCTTTCAACATGATATTTTATCAGATTGATAACATTTTGCTTTTTCAAAACACATCACCTCTCATATTTTTAATTATAGCACGTTCTGGGACATAAATCAATATATTGGGACAAATCTTTTAGAGTTTATTATAAGTGTCTGTTTAAGGCATCACTATATATATGCTTATTTTTCTGATATAAATCGAACTTCACCCTCAATCAGAACACAGCCTTTGTTCCACCTCATACCCACCAACAAATACCACCTTGATTTTCTCTTTTGATTCTACGATTATGCAGTCGATTATTTGTCTGATAATTACATCGTTAAATTCCATAGGATGGTTTTTAAGTCCTTCTATGATTTGGAAGATTTCATCAAGTCTTGTTTTTGTATTTGCCTGTTTGCTGTTTGAGTTTTCATATATTTGCAATTCGTTTTGTAAGCTGTGTTTCTTAATTATGATTTCTTCAAGCTGTGATTCCAAAGCTTCTGCATTCTCAATATCGGCAGTTATCTGATTAAGCAAATCGACATATTCTTTGTCTAACCTTGCAATTTCTATTTGAATATCTATTGTTTTATCTTCAGTTTGTTCGCCTGAAAGTCCCATTTTAATGTGTTGCTTTAATTTTTCAAGCACTTCCGAGCATTTGCCGATGTTATTCTGAACAGCTTGTACAATGGCATTTTGCAATACACTTTCTTCAACTGACGGGGAGTGGTGACAATACTTTTTGCCGTAATCAAGTCGGTTAATACATCGCCACATTATTTTCTTTTTGCCGTCTGTTGTAGTCCAAGTGCATCTGCGATAGGGAGTGTGGCACTCACCACATATGAGCAGTTCCGACAGAGCGTACTTACTTGAGTATTTGCCCAACTCGGTTTTTGTGCCTATTTGTTTAACCTTTTTCTTACTTGTTCTTCTCGCCATTTCTTCCTGCACTCGATTAAACTTTTCGGGGGAGATAATGGCAGGGTGATTGTTTTCTACATAGTTTTGAGCCCTTTCTCCGTTGTTTCTTTTAACCTTTTTTGAGATACAGTCAACTACATATGTCTTATTTATGAGAGCGTCACCCTTATACTTTTCATTTGATAGAATTGATTTGACAGTACCGTAATGCCACACTTCCTTTCCAGTGGGGGTGGCAATCTGATTGGCAGTCAGATATTTAGCTATTGTTCTTACACTTTCACCCTCAAGATATTTATCAAATATTTCTCTGACAACCTTCGCTTCATCTTCAACGATTTCTGGTTTTCCGTCTGCTCCTTTTTTGTATCCAAGAAATGAGTTATAGGAGAATGACACCTTGCCTTCCTTTGCACTTTGTTGCTTGCCCCATTTTACATTGGCGCTGATATTTTCTGCTTCACTCTGTGCTATACTGCCGTAGATTGTAATATAGAATTCGGCGCCTGCATCCTTACTGTGCAGTCCCTGTTCTTCAAAATACACATCAACATTGAGTTCTTTCAGAATTCTTATATATTTCAGACAGTCAAGTGTATTTCGTGAAAATCTTGATATTGATTTCGTTATAATCATATCAATTTTGTGCCGCTTGCAGGCTCGAATCATCTTCATAAATTCATCTCGCTTTTTGGCACTTGTTCCCGAGATACCTTTATCTGCATAGATCCCTGCAAAAGACCATTTTGGCTCACTGTTGATTTTGTCGGTATAATGCTTTACCTGAACTTCATAGCTGTTGAGCTGTTCTTCCATTTGAGTAGATACACGGCAATATGCGGCTACCCGAATTTGTCTGTAGGAATTTTCGGCATCAGTTTCGGTCTTTATTTTTGGGGCTATGTAGTTGACCTTTCGCTGCAATACTGTTTGTTCCATAGTGCACCTCCGATTTTTTGATTATTCTTTAGCGTTATCTTTATATAGCTTTTGTCAAGGGTTATTGCGGTAACTGTTTTTGAGAATAGCGATAATGAAAAAGCTGAAAGCGGACTTGTGTTGAAGTCTGATCTCAGCTTTTCCGTTATATGATTTATCGAATTTATATTAGAATACTTTATGGAAGCGTTTCTGAATATCATCTCTGTAATGCTGTCTTTGTTAATTTTTCCGTGTTCAAGAATTTTTCTAATCTCATTTTCAATCCTTACGGTTTCGTTACTGATAACGCCACAGCCGTTATCCTCTTTTATTAAATCGGGATTTTTGATTATAGTGTTTAGCAAGTGGGTTGTTTCTTTAAGCAAAGTATCATCGTTGAGATGTATTATATTATGACAATCGTTGTTTTTGCAAATCCATCGAGTACCCTGAACACACCTTGTTTCGTGGTTTCGCTTTAAGGGCGAACCGCAGTTGGCACATAATATCGGTACATTGAGTTTGTATATATCCGACTCTCTGTCAACATTCTTTTGAGTATCTCTTGCAGTTTTCACTTTATTTGCCTTATCGTATGTTTCTTTACTGACTACAGAAGGGTATAAATCGATTCCTGTGTAAATATCATCATCAATTATTCTCTTGATTTTCCCTTTGTTCCACGATACTTCTCCGGGCATATATTCAATGTTCTCCGAAGTCAGAAGCTGTGCGATTTTCAGTAATGACAACCCACTGATATATAAATCAAATATTCTTTTCACTGTCATTGATTCTGTCGGATTTATTGTGATAATGCCGTTTTGATAAGCATATCCGTATTTAACCGTCCTGTTTTTCATTTTTTGTCCTTTCATCTAATAATCTCAGTTAATTCAAGTCCACCTGTTAAGGTGAATACAAGCTTATGATCATAGTCTGCTTTAATCAGTTCAACTGTGTCACTGAATATTTCCTCGTTGAATTGTTCACGGTAGTCGAATTTATCTATTATTTCACTCAGATGTTTCAGATTGCTGATTGTTTCCTCTGCTGAATCATCATTTAGCAGAACCTTGCGATCACTTCGCAGCTTTGAGATTTTTGAGTTGATTTCAAGAGTCTGCTTCGAGTATTCACTCTCACTTAATATTCCTCTTGTGCGGAGTCTTGCAACCATAATGTTCTGTGAGCTTAAATCGGCTATCTGTTTATCTATAGCGGATATTGTTGCCTGATTTGGATTTGATATATTTTCTATGTACTCAAGCTGACTAATCATATTGTCGAGAATTTCCGATTTATATCTTTTCAGTTTGCTCATCATCGTAATGTATGCGTCATATATATCAGTTTCAAGAAGTGTTTGTGTTGTACAATCTGTTTTCAGCGACGCTTTATATGAACAGCCCCAATACGCTTTGTTGTTGATTACTATCCGTCTGTAATTGTGGCCACATTCACTACACTTAATAATTTTGCTTAATGGATATGAATTTGTTAAATGTTGTACACTTCTCCTTTTTTGTAGTTCCTTTACTGCGTTAAATGTTTCTTTGGAGATAATTGCAACATTGCTGTTTTCTATATAGTATTTTGCACATTCACCCTTATTTTTCTTTCTCGCAAATGGTAATGCTTCTGTTGTATATGTTTTTTGTAGTAATGCATCTCCCATATATCTTTCATTATTAAGAACATAATCTACCGTAAAGCAATGCCATTTACCTTTTCGGGACGGAATTTGATTTTCATTCAGTGTATTTGCTATGGCTTGTTTTCCCATACCTTGTAAATACAGAGCAAATATTGTTCTTACTGTTTTTGCTTCATCTTCGTTAACTATAAGCTCATTGTTTGACAATCGATAACCAAAGGCTGGGTATGTAGTATTAAAAGCCCCTGACTCCATTCGTTTACGATAACTCCACCGCATATTATCCGATATATTCTGTGATTCCTGCTGTGCGGCAAGACCGGGAAGTGTTACAAATAATTCAGCATTCATTTTTTCGGAATCAAGAGCTTGTTCTTCGAAATACACACGAACACCTAATGCTTTAAGCATTCTTAATACGGTCAACAAATCACTTGTATTTCTCGCAAATCTTGAAATTGACTTAGTAATTATGCAATCAATCTTATGCTTTTCGCAGTCCTTTATGAGCCTTTTGAATTCATCACGCTTTTTCATAGATGTCCCTGATATACCCTCATCGGCATAAATATCAACCAATTCATATTCAGTGTGAATTTTAGAATAGTCAGTATAATATTTAATCTGAGTTGCAAATGAATTTAACTGGTCTGAAGAATCACTTGACACTCTGCAATAGGCTGCAAGTCGAATTTTTTTATCTGAATTTTTTGATGGCTGTATTTCAGTAACTACCATTTCAACGCCCTTTCCTTGGATTTTTGCAAGACAACAATATCACAATAGTTTGAAACTATCCAGCGAATATTACATCTTTTTTGAGCTTTTTATGCGGTCAGCAAAATGTTTTCAGATTCTTTCAAAACTATTTTTACTACGCATTTGTATTCTTCTTCTGTCAGTAAATTCATTTTAAAGAGAAGTTTCAACATATTCAATTCATAGTAACATTCTGAATTTTTTATTGCTCTACTCTTATTCATCTTTTTTGTTTTCCTTCGCATATTTGTAGTTTTCCGTATCTTCATCTGCTTTTGATGTGACACTGCAAAGGCACATTACCGCTACTCCGATAAACGCACCAAGAAACAAACCTATAATAAAACCTAACATTATAATCTCTCCATTCTATAATTTTATTTGTTACGCAGGCAACGGCTATGCACAGCACAACCGCCGCCTGCTGTTTATCAATCGTTTTGGATAGTTCTGTATTTCACACTATCCGATTGTCGCTATTTATCCTCGATTTCCTGCGACAAGGAACACATCAGACAGTTGTGCATACAACTTCATTGGAATCTCACCACCCTGAGGATCTCCCAGAGCCGCCCTCGTATGTTGCGACGGTTTTATCACGCTCGACTTTCGACCGGACGGAAGTATCATTATCCCATCTGCCTGTCATCGCCTTCTTTATATTTACCTTACAAAGTCAGAGTCCTAAAGTCCTTTACAGGAGTTCGCTCTTGTAGCTTGTCCATTCCGAACAGCAGAAGGAAAGTATCTGATGTGCTGATATTCTGTTTTCAAGGTTCACAGAGGTATAAAATAACCCCCTCACTTTATTTGCCGTTAAGTGAGAGGGTTGATAACCATAAAAATTAAAAATTTTAATTTTTATTTTCTATGATTTTTTTAAGTTTTTCAAGGATGCGATGCTTTCTTTTGTTCACTGCTACCTGTGAGATACCAAGCAATTTAGCTATCTCTCGTTCAGTCATATTCTCAAAAAACACCTTTTTAATAATATCCAGTTCTTCCGCTGTCAGTTGTTGCAAAGCGATATGTAATTTTTCAAGATCAACATTTATCTCAACCTCACATTCTACACTTTTACTGTCATACGAGAATTGCATTGAATTATCATCAATCAGCCTATTAAGAGAATCTTCTCGACTTGGCACAATTTCTTTGATATTTCCATCCTTTTCTTTAATAACACGCTCTGTTTTCAGATCTTTTTCAAAATAATCAATTTTTCTTTGACCTTTCACATAAGCTGCATAGACTTCGTCTGTCACTTCAATAAAATGACCGTCTATCCATAATTCTTTCAATATTATTTCCTCCGATTGTTCTGAATTTCCGTAATTTCAGATTAATCGGAGGGTTTTTATTCCTATAAAGCATTTTGCCCTTTCTGCTTTTAACGCAAAAAAGGTAAAAAAAATGCCGACAGGTAATAGCATTAAAAGCTATAACTTGTCGGGATTTATTATGTAATTAAATTATTTCTTTATGTATTTTATCTATTTTCGTTATTATGAGAACAAAGCATATTTATAACAGTCTGATTAATATAAAATGAACCTTTTGCACCTGAATCTCTTCTCATATTACGAAAACATTTTCTGACTTTAGCTCGAATATTGCTATATTTTGTAATATCATTCAAACATTCATTATATACATCAACAATATCCCATATTAAACTCACCGAAAATGTATTGCACATTTTCTCATAATTTTCGCAAATAAACTTCTTTAATGGAGATATAATTAGATTTTGTTTTGCAGCAGTATTCATTTCAGCACGTACATTTTTATTATGAGCAATGTATTCATCCGCTAACAACTTGACTAATATATCACTCAATCTTTCATATAAAGGCCTATTATTTTCATATAATTCGTCAACCATTTTCTGTTTGCGTTTTATATGATTAATTAACAGCGGAATAACAACCAGAGATAAAATTCCACCTACAATTGACGCAATCCATACACGAATATCTTCAGGACAGGATAAAAAAGCTAATGCAGTTGGTACACCAATTATGACTACAGAACAAACAAACAGAATAATATAGTTTACAACTAACATTTTATCACAAAAATCACTTATTTTATCAAAGACTCTTCTAACTTTTGGCCGCTCTTCCCTGAGTTTTTCAAATTTTAATAACATTGTATAAATTTTTCTTTCTCTAAAAATTGAGTAATCTTAGCCTCTGTTTTGAAGTAACAAAATTACTCTATTTATCAGTATATTAACAATACTAAAAAGAACTACAGAAAACAACGCAAATACAACCAGTAACCACACAAGTAATAAAAATGAAATTGAGTAGAGGTTAATAAGAAAAGTATTACCTGTCAAAGCAAGAGAATTAATATTATTTGAATTATCAACAATCACCGATATGTAATAGGACACATCAAAAATATTATCATTTGGTATATACTTTGATATTATGAAAATGCTGAAATCCGACAGCAGGAATATTGTCAGCAATACCACAGGTATACCGAGAGCTGTTATAATTAACAGAATATATTTGTGCGGTATTGCTCTCAGTGATTTCCAAAAATAATTTTCAGTCAGATTTTCTTTGATATCGGCAACAAACTTTCTGCATAGTCTGTACCATATTTTCAAAGACACGGCACACAAAGCTATAAACAAAATCAAAAGTAAAATATGCTCAAAGTTTTCGATAACCTTTGCTTTTTCGGAAAAATTCGTCGGGTGGTACTGAGTCAAATTCATCTGCTCAATCAGTGGCGCTGAAAAAGATTTGTTGTCATAAGCAATGATATTAACGTCGCAGTTTTTGTATTCTTTGTAGCCGGAATAAGGGACATAAACTCTCTGCTTTCCGTCGCTTGATAGGCTGTTTATTATGTTTTCATCTTCATTTATGATACCGCAAATTGTGTAAACTTCATCATTTAGCGTTATTGTTTTTCCTACTGCATTAGTATTAAAAAACAGTTTAAGAGCAAGACTGCTTTCAATGACAGCAACCTTGTCTTTATTCTCCATATTCTCTTTTGTAAAACCTTTTCCGATTAGTTTATGATTATAAATCTCAAAGTAACTCTCATTGGTAAGAACCGGTAAAACCGTTTCCGCTTTAACACTTGTTTCTTCAAGCTCTGCACAAAAACTTACTCCATCAAAAGAAATTCGCTCTGACAGTTTTTCAATATCTGCAATAGTAAGCGGTAAAGCGTCTGATTTCAGATTATAATTCATCTGCGTTATAGAGGGCAGCTGACGCAACGCATTGCCGCTGACATAAAAGCAAAGGCAAAAAACACAAATGGTAAGTACTGTAACTAAAACAGCAGAAAAAATTCTCTTCTTTTTCATCCGCTATTCCTCCTCAGCAATATGCACCCTGTCACCATTTGCAATGCTCTTTGAAGTCGAGTACACAACCTCCATACCGCTGTATATATTGTCAGAAGTTACCTCATAATAAAGGTCGTCACTGTTTTTGATGTCTACGGTAACTTCGCTGACAGTGGTTTTGTTATTTTCATCAGTTTTTGCAACAAATACCGTCCCTGTGTTCCCCATTGCATCAACAGCAGAAAGCGGTAGTAAATATCTGTCATCACGGCTCTGCTCTCCGTCAATAGTACCATATGTTACCTCTGTAACCTTTACCTGCGGCAAAAGTATGTTGTCAATAGTGGTTGAGAAGTATGTAAGAAGAGCAAGCGCAATTAGAAATGCAATACCAAATCGTAATGCGTATTTTTTCAGCTTATTTTTTTTCATTTGGCACTCTCCTAACTTTTATCAACTTGAATAAACGGCGAATCTATATCCCTTTGCCCATAAAGATAAATAAGCAAAGGAATTATCATAAACATAACTCCGCAGGCAAAAATTATTCCATAATCGGAGTTACTTATATCCGACAGTCCGATTGAAAGTGGATACATAGCCTCATCATCAAAGTAGATAAGCGGCTGTTCAACAACATTCCAATTATCAATGAAGCAGAGCAAAGTCAGGGTAATTAGCCCTCCCTTTATTTGCGGCAAAATAATGTTTGTAAAAATCTTAAAATATGACGCACCGTCAATTCTTGCGGCTTCAATTGTTGATTCGGGAATATACTTTATGCTCTGTCTTAATAGACAAATTCCGAATGCAGAAAATGTACCGGGCAGTATTATTGCAAGAAAGTTATTAAGAAGTTCAAGATTGTCAAGAACAATATAATTCGGTACAAGTGTTACTTGCAAAGGTAAAATTAACAGAACAATATAAACAAAAAACAGCTTATCTCTGAAAGGAAATTTCAGCTTTGCAAAAGCAAATGCCGCAAGTGCAGATACTATAACTTGAGCTATTACTGTTGGAAATGTTATAATTACCGAGTTCCAGAATTTAAGAAGATATTCAGGGCGTCTGAAAAACACCTGATAATACTGTTCAAGTGAGAACATCTCAGGAATGAGGTTAATCTCCTTATATGCTCCGTTAGTAAAATCCAGCATTGAAGCGACCTGCGAATTTGACATAAACGAACAGGCAATCATATACACAACAGGGAAAAGAAAAATCGCTGTAATTAAAATAAGAAAAATATACTTAATAATTTTTATCGTTCTTTTCACTTTACTGCCCCCTATTCTGCAAAGCTGTGCTTTCGTTCGAAAATGAAGAAAGCAAGCAGTACAATTATCATAAACGCAGATAAAATTATTGATGCTGACGAAAGTCTGGGATAATTCAGATTGTAGTAATTATTATTGATAAAGTTTTGCAGAAAATAGACATTTGAATTCGGATAATCACCAAACAATGCAAAGACCTCACGGAAGATTTTGAAAGAATAAATCAATTCCATAAGGAAAACAAAAAATGTTGTCGGTGTAATCATCGGTATAGTAATTCTTGTAACTATTTGAAATGAACTTGCACCATCAAGCCTTGCACTTTCATAGAGCGACTGCGGAACATTTGCAAGTCCTGCCGTAAACAAAATCACACAAAATCCGCAGTATTTCCAAATGTAAATAAAAATTATCATCACCATTGAAAATTCGGAATTAAAAAATTCAATAGTATTAAAACCGAAAAAATTAAGTATTCCGTTAATTGCTCCGTAATCATCAAAAACCACCTGCCACACGCAGATAAGCGAAGCTACAGGCACTACAACAGGGATAAGCAAGGCACTTCTGAAAAACGATGATATTTTCTTAAAAGAATTAAGAAACAGTGCAATTAAAAACGAAATCACCATTAAAAGCGGTATTGCAACAACAGTAAATATTGATGTGTTTTTTAAAGCAAGCAAAAAGGTATTATTTTGAAAAAGGTGTATGTAATTTTCTATTCCTACAAAAGTGCCTCCAACGTATAGGCTTTTTATAAAACAAATTATGTACGGCACAACGTAAAAAACTGCTATCCCTAAAAATGATGGCAATATAAACAGATATGCCGCTATATGCTCTTTTTGTTTCCTTGTTAATTTAGATTTTCTCATAATTCATTCCTACTCAGTCAAATAAATTTCCGTTGCCGCCGAGAGCTGACGAATAAACTTTTCCTTTGAAATATCCCCGTTTAAGTAATCGTTCACAATATCTCCGATAACCGAGGAGTTGTAATAAGTATTTTCAAATTCCAGATAATCATATAAAGTACAACTGCTTATACTGTTAATCATATCTAAATATTCATTAAAAAACTTAGTTTTTATTTCATCTGAATATTCTTCCTCAGATTTCTCATACTCTCCATCATCATTAATATCATATACACGTTTTGACGTATAGTCAATTACATATTCAAAAGCAGCTTTATTTACAGGCAGTGCCCTTACCACTATTGATGGTGATGAGCTGCTTTCACTCCATAATTTTTGAATATCATAACTTAAAACATATTGAATAAAAGCCAATGCTTTTTCTTTGTTATTTGAATTATTATTCAATGCAATACCACATTGAACAAATGCTGATACTGCATTCGCCTTTTTATTGTAGTTTGGAATAATAACCGGCGTGCTGTTATTATTATAAATATAAAAATAAGAATTTAGCGTACTCATCATAGAACCGTCGAAAGATAATTGTGAAGTACGAAACAAATAATTACCTATTATATCCCATGTAGTTCCTTCTTTTCTTGAATTATCATTCCTAATCATTTTTCCAATATAATCTAAGCTCTCGGTAAATTCATCGCTTGAAAATTCTGTAGTTTTATTATAAAAATCCACATATTCATTAACATAGGAAAGGAAGAACTTATATGTTTCATCTTTATTTCCAAAAAGCGCATAACTATGGTCTTTGTCAGATAACCGTATCTCTAACTCTTTAAATGAAAAGTTAGTATTTCCCAGATTATATTTATCTAATATTTCCTGAGTTGTTATAAGTATATTGGGGCAATAAGCTATAGGTATAATATATCGCTTTCCATTGTAAATTCCGCAATCCATTATTGTTGAATTATAGTCATCAAAATCTATATCGGATTTGTATAATTCCGCAAGCTCATCTATATCCGCAAATGAACCGTTATCAATCAGCTTTTCAAAAGGTAATTTTTGATTCAATGAAATTATGTCGGGTCCTTTCCCCGCCATTATCTCCGTTGATATTTTTGTAAGCATAGTATCTTCCGAATCAAATTCCACAATTTCAATTTGATAGGACTCATCGTAATGCTTTGTACAATATTTATTGTACCTTTCAATAATATCGCAAATATCATCCTCATAGTATGCACAATATGTAAGCTTTGAGGAATTGCTTGAAGCTGTGCTTTCACCACATCCGCTGAAAGCAAACACAGTAATAATAAATTGTAATGTTAAAATTATCGCAATTTTATTTTTCATAATGATTCACCTTGTGATTATATATATCTTAACATAATTCTAAATTATTAATCTGTAGTTTATCTGAATTTTTATTAATTCAGGTAGATTGGAGGACTTCTGTTTTAAAAAAACATAACTGCCCTTTCTGCTTTCAATGCAAAAAAGGCAAAAAAATAATGCCGACAGGCAATAGCGTTAAAAGCTATTACTTGTCGGCATTTTAATATTTTTTTACGAACAAATATCCTTAATAATATTACCGTCCTTTATTTCTATAATATGGTGGCATTGATTGGCTATTTCTAAATTGTGTGTTACTATAACTATTGTAATTCCATTCCTGTTTAAATCAAAGAGCATTTTCACTATTTCTTCCGATGTTTTACTGTCCAATGAGCCTGTAGGTTCGTCGGCAAATATGTATTCTGGGCTTGTAACCAAAGCACGCGATATAGCTACCCTCTGTTTTTGACCACCGGAAAGCTGTGATACTTTTTTAGCTTTCAGGGACACAATTCCTGTTTTCTTTAAAGCTCTCATTACTGAACCTTTTTTATCCTTTATTTTCTTATTAAAATATAAGGGTGTCATTACATTTTCAAAAACAGTAAAATCATCAATCAATGCAAAATCCTGCAATACTATTCCAATCTTAGAACTTCTAAGCTTTGATTTTTTACTTTCGCTAAGTTTATTAATATCAATATTATCAAGATAATATTCTCCGTCAAAATTATCAATGCATGACATAATATGTAATAATGTGGATTTACCCGCACCGCTTTCTCCTATAATTGCAACCGTTTCTCTATCGTCAATTTTTAGGTTTATGTTGTTTAACGCATGAACCATATTTTTTTTCCCTTTTAAATATATCTTGTTCAAATTTTTAATTTCAATCATAGTTGCCTCCGATTATCTTTTATATTTAAAAACTTCTATAGGTGGGTTTTTCTTTAATATTCTATAAGGAATTAACGATAATGATAACAGTATCATAATTATAGCTATTATAGCAATATAATTAAGCCAACACATACTTTTTTGCATAACAAAAATAAATATTACAAAGAATACAACCAATGTCAGAACAATATAGATAACAGTATATAATAAACTTATCAAAAAACATTTTTTGGTTGAAGCACCGCATAGATATAAAATGGAATAAAAATAAAGATTCTTATAAGTAGAAATAGCAATGCAACCAATCATTCCAAACAACGAAACTAAAGATAAAGTTAAAAGAATCGGACCTAATGCTCTAACTCTTGCATAAGCATCTTCTTTTCCGTTTTCTAACACATCAAAAAAAGTTCTGACATAATAATAATTACTAAACAGTTTATAAGCTTCATTTAAATCGTTTGAATTTTTTAAAACTATAGCTTCAGTCATTCCGGTACTAATAATTTCTTTTGGCAAATAATTATATAATGTTAATAACGGAATTTCAAATGATTCATCTGCTTTGCCTAACATATCTTTTGTATTCAATTCTGTACCGCCATTATTAAAAGTACAGTAGTAGGAGGTTTTTAATATACCAACAATCTTTCCCGTAAAACCATTTTCTGAATCAATATCAATTATGTCACCAATATTAAAATGTTTATTTAAGGAATAAGGTATTACTACAGGAATGTTTTTTAAATCATCTGTACACTCGTTTAGCCATGTTCCTTCTAATAATTCGGGAGTATAATCATTTACAAATTCATTGCTATATCCATAAAGAGTATATTCTCCTAAGTAAGCTACACCACCCAATTCACAATAATCTATTGAATTTTCGGGCAATTTATTTAATAATCTTTCCGGAACAGGATTACCGCCATTATCAACTATTATTCCGTTTATATTTGAAAGTCCACTGCTAATGTACTCATCAACTGTAACAAAGTAACTATTTGCAGTAACTAAAATATCGCTTAATAATAAAGTGGAAGCAACTAATTGTATTATTATAATTATGCTCATTAATATATTCTTACAGAAAAGATGGTATGAAAATTTAATTAACTTCATTATTTTGTCACCCCAATCTTTTTTCGGAAATAGATATATTTTTTACATATTTTGAAATTACAGGAGCACTAGTAATAATAATAACTATAAAGTACACTATAATCATACTAATGTAATCATATATTCCTAAGCTGTATGTAAAATCCTCATATTGTACATATTCAATTATGCTTGGCAAGACACATCTTGAAAAAATACATCCACATACAAATGATATTAAAGCAATAATGAAAATTACATTAGCTAAGAGAAAAATGCAAGTTGTTTTTGTCGCACCGTTCAATCTATAAATATAAATAATTTTGTTATTCTTTTCTAATATATATAAATAGACAAATGCTACATTTATCATTGATAACAAAAATATTCCTATATATATAATAGTAGTAGAATCATTCCATAAGCTGTCAATATTTTTTATTCTTTCCGGATAGATTATTTCTGCATTTTCAAAGCATTCCGTCAATTGAGAAATAATTTTATTATTTTCATCGTCATCAGGATATTTATCTAAAACAATTGATACAGATTCATTATTATGCTTCACATCATTTATAGACGATATAGGCAATATATTATAACCGCCAACTGAATATGTACCAATTACAGTATATTTATCATTACATATTGATATTTTATCCTCTTCTATCACACCTTCATCACCTGATATTATTACATGTTTGTTTGTCACAAATTCGTCTTGGTTGAAATATCTACCATGCTTAATGTGATTGGGATAGTAAAGATAGTCAAACATTATTCTTGTATCATCAATATTAGCTTTTATGGAGACTGCATTTAATTCTAAATCACACTTATTATTAAAATGCTCTATCTCTTTTAGCATCGTATTATCATCAATGAATGCACCATTAAACGATACAGTATAGGTCTTAGAACTATCATATTTTTTATTTGCATTTGTATAGCTTGCAAAATACGAAAACACAAAAAGAGATGCAAATATAGATATTATCTGTATTAAGCAAAGAAATCCAACCAATAACTTATTATTTTTAAAAAAATGCCAAAAGATTTTAATTGATAAATTTAACATTAGCTTCATCCTCAAAAGGATGCCCTTATAGTACAAGGACACCCTCAACTTGAATATCTACTTATGATTGAGTTCCCACAACATTGTATATTAATGTATTGCTGTTATTGCTCAACGTGAAAATGTGTTTAGTGCTACCAACAGTAGTACCGTAGCCTGCCTCTTTGTTTACATAATTTGAAGAAGAACCGCTTGCGGCCAAGTCACCGTTTGTTTTATAAATATAAACGGCGACACTTGTTGATTTTAAACTGCTACTGCTATTAATTTTGGAATAAGCTGTATCAGAATATGTAGGGAAAGTACTGCCTTTCCAATGTTGTGCGGTGACTGTTGCACTACCTCCACCAGAAACCGAAAGCGATTTTGTATGCTTTTTCTCAGTTTGATCGGTCTTACTGAGTACGTACGAACCCGAACTGGTTGTGGTTGCAGCTGATGCACTAAAACAACCTAACATTATCGTTGAAACCATTAAGATACAAAATCCTAATAAGAACATTTTCTTTTTCATTGTAAAACCTCTTTCTTTTTAATATATTTATAATTTTTCGCAAATTATTAAAACATCGGAAACTCCTCCTTCCTGAGAATACAATAAATAATTTCTTTTGTATTTATGTTCTTCATTTATATTTGTTGAGTTTGTCTACAGTAACCTGAAATCGTAAATGCTTAGTTTAATCCTAGTTTAATTTGTAATTTGGACTTTTCTCATTAATAACACCAAGGTGCTCATTATAACTCCGCATATCAAAGAGTACCCTATGTTTCTGAGTTCTGTTAAAACACAAAATAATGATATGATAAATATACAGACTGAAATTAAAACAGCTAATGTTTTGTACCACTTTTTCTCGTAACTATTCAATGGATTGTTTTCTGTGTCAAGAGGGGACATTAATATTATCAACACCACACAAAGCAATTCAAATATTATGAGTAAATAAGTAAATATATTACCAACACTATTTGACAATTTAATTAAGCACAACATTATTATGCTTGAAATAACAGAAAACGCATAACACCTGACCGGCGTTTTAGCGTGATAGCCGCCTGCAAACTTACGGATAGCTATAAAAGAAAAATAGAAAACTAAACTTTCAATAAATAAATTGAAACACAATCCTAATATCATAACAGTTGCAATATGTATTAATGATGATAAAATAATATTAGCAGCATATTCGTAAATTTCTTTATCTTCGTTTTTTATAAGGTCGTTTGATACAAAAAACTCTATGAGTTTTGAACTAAACTTTTCCATTACTTTATCTTTTTAAATTTGTCAAGCTTGGCAGGAGCCTTAGGCTGATACATAAAAAAGCAAGTGGATGAATTAGCATTTATTGAGAGTGCTAATGTAAAACTAGCAATAATTGCAGGTGAAATTTTGCAGATAATGGTTTTAATTGTCTTCATAGTATTATTTCCTCCTTTTGTTGGAATTTTAACACATATTAGAAATAAAAACATAATTTTTGCAAAAATGATATCAATTTCATTCAAAGTGATGTATTTTTCTAATTATTTCGTCAAAAATAAAAAAATTATACCTAAAACAATGACATTTTTTGCAATATATGTTATAATTATGTTATAATTCGCGGGAGGTTTTCCTTTTGAAAGTATTAATTTGTGACGATGATAAATGTATTGTCGATGAAATTAAAAACAATCTGAATACATTTTCAGATAAACATAGAATAGTTTTTGATATTGATTTGTTTTACAATGGTGTAGAACTGTTGAATAGTAATATCAGTTATGATATGGCGTTTATCGACATTGAAATGCCGCAGGTAAACGGGCTTACTTTGGCGGCTCATTTAAAAGCTTTTAATTCCAATATAATTATTTTCATAATTACTTCCCACGAGTCTTATCTTGACGACGCAATGGATTTGGATGTGTTTCGCTATCTGTCAAAGCCTATTGACAATGACCGTTTTTTCAGAGCATTAAATACGGCTATTAACTATTATCATTCCAATACTCAAATAATAACTCTTGAATACTATGACGAGTATTATTCTGTTTTCACAAGCGATATAGTATATATAACTACTGAAGAAAGAAAGGCTGTTATTATAACACGGCAGAAGAAGTATTATACAAATAAAAAATTAAGTTGTTGGAAAGAAAAACTAAAGGATTACGATTATTTTGCACAACCGCATTACAGCTATCTTGTTAATCTGAGGTATGTCTCGGATTTTAATAAGACTCAGCTTAATATTAAAGTAGATTTAAAAACTGAAACTCTACCTATATCTCAAAGGAACTATTCAAACTTTAAAAAGGCATATTTTGCATACATAGGGGTATAAAAATGGTATATACAATTTGCTATGCGTTTATTTTTCTTGCAGAAATTCTGATATCACTGTTTTATTTTGAAAACAAATTTGAAAGAAAATCAAGCAAAAAATTTTTGTTATTTTCAGTTGTTATTGTGTATGTATTATTGTATTTATCTCGATTATTGAATTTAACATTGGTTAATTTAATTGCATTTTTTGCGTGTAACTTCTTTTTACTTTATTTTTGTTATTTCATAAGTGTTAAATCCTGTATTTTCCACTGTAGCATATTACTTATATTTATGGCAATCACAGAAAGTATTGTTATGTTTGTTTCAACAGTATTATTCGGTACGGATTTATTCACTTGCCTGGATAATTCTCTAAGTCTCATTATTCAATCGACTCTCAGTAAACTGTTATATTTTTTGATAATTTACTTTGTATCAAAATTCTCAATAAAAGAACATAAATCAGAAAGTTATTCTCTTTCTATACCTCTTTTGGTTTTACCTGCCTCAAGCATTCTGCTACTGTATGCAGTATCATATGCACTACACAATTTTGATTTAGAACAAAAATACATGTATTTATTAATAATAAGTATAGTGCTATTACTTTTCTCAAATATAGCGGTTTTTTGGGTATATGAATTTACTTTGAAAACTCAAAGACACAATATGGAATTGGAATATGAAAGGCAAAATGAAAAATCTACGGCTGAGTATTATGATTTACTTAATGAGCAAAATGAAAACTCAAAAATTGTTATGCACGACATAAAACGGCATTTAAACGCCATTAAGAGCATTGCCAAAGACAAGTCTGTTACAGAGTACATAGACGATTTTATTGAAGACTTCAGCATAAATAAATCTGTTGATTATTGTAACAATCCTATGGTCAATTCAATCGTCAACAGGTACAAATCCTTCTGTGACAAGTTCGGGGTGAAGATGAATATTGACATCAGAAGTGCTGATTTTAGCTTTATGAGCGAACCCGACATAACTGCTCTGCTTGACAATCTGCTTGAAAACGCAGTTGAAGCGGCACAAAATACAGAGAACGGATTTATAGATTTTTCGGCTTTCGTCCGCAAAAATAAGTATCTGTCAATACAGCTTACAAACTCTGTAAAGAATATTATAACCGTCAAAAACAACCGCATAGCATCATCAAAAAAATCTGACGCAATACATGGAACGGGACTGAAAAGCATTAAAAGAGTAGTTAAAAAATATGACGGTGAAATAAATATGAACTTCAATGAGGATGATATGACCTTCACATCAAATGTTGTGTTTGAAATTCGGAGATAACGCAGTAATCGAATCATATAATTCCTTGACTAATGAAATGCATTATATAATGAGAAATTCCAATACCTAATAATACTGATATCAACAAGATGAGATCTAATTGATGGAATTAAGAATCGGAAAGAAATTGCAAATATAAAAGTTTTGCAGTTGGATTTATTGTTATTATTTTTGCCTATTAAACATTTTATATAGCAAGCTACTTTTACCCCCATGTTCACGGTATCTCTGCTTGGTTTCGATTAGTCCAACTTTTTTTAAATCTTTAATAGCTCTTCTAACTGTGGCAGGCGACAGCTTTATGTCGCCTGCTATTTTATTTACTGAAGGCCAACATTCGCCGTCTTTGTTGGCTCGGTCAAGGAGGTAGCGATATACGGTAAATGCTCTGTGTGGTAAGTCAATTTTGTAGAGATAATCAAGGTTGCTCATTGTATTTCGCCTCCGTTTTTAGAACTGTCTTTTTATCTGCGCCTTTTGACTCGTCATCATTTTCGTTAGGTTCTGTACGGATATTTCCGGTCTGTGGATTATCAACTTCATCTGTTTCAGGTACAGGCTTTTCAGTTAGTTCAGGGGGATAACTTTCAATAATACCGTTTATTATTTCAACTCGGTTTGCATACTGGACATTTCGGTTGCCGTTTTCTGCTACCTGATATTGTTCTTCAAATTCAATTCCCCACTTAAAGAACAGTTTTAACTTAACCCTCATCGGGTAAAAGCCTGTTTTCATAACAACAAATGTACCTTTTGGGAGCGACTTTAATTCGTCAGGTGTCATCAACGGTCGTTCTATCATCTGCAAAGACTGCGACGGGTCGTTCTTACTTTTACTTACAGAACCACTCATTACAGTTCTACTGCCAAGTGACTTTGACAACACTTCAGCACTTGTGCTGTTGGGAGCAAAGCCACCGAAGATTGTTAGCTGTGTGTTGTCGATTATGACATCTGCACCCTCTTTACCGTAGTTCTGCTCAAGCTGTGCAAAGGATTGAATGATTGGCACTATCTGCAATCGTCTTGAACGAGAAGCAGAGAACATCATTTCTGCCGATTCAATCTTAGGCAGAGTTCCGAATTCATCGCAAAAGAAAACACAACGGTTTTTAAGTTTACCTCCGTTTTCATCAGCAACTGCAAGTATTTCCCTGTAAAGCTGTTGGATAATTAGCGACACCATAAAGAATGTATTGGGATTTTCCTCCGGCATAACAATGAAAATTGCACTTTTCTCCTTGCAAAATCTCTCCGCATCAATTTCTGTATCAAAACACAAAATCTGCTCTAACTCGCTGTCAAGAAAAGCATTAAGCCTTGAAAGTGCCGTACTCATAACAGATGCCATACTCTGCTCTGATGTGTTAAGAGCCGCACCGGCAAACCATTTAGCCTTGTGATTTTCAGGGAGTAAATCCATAAGCTGTTGAAACTGATTTTTTCCTTTCTGTCCTGACGGAGCAAGCAATTCCTGAATGATTTTATAAACTGAAACAATGTGCCTTTCTTCAGGCTTGCAAAACTCTGCAACTAAAAGAATTGTTGCAGTCAGCAATCCTTCGGCAGAATCATAGAAATATGAGTTTTCACCGAAAGATGCACCGTCCATTCCGTTTGAGATAATCGTCTTTGATATGATTTTTGCGTACTTTTCGGCTTTTGCCTTGTAGGAAAGGCAGTCGGGATTTTCCTTGTATAAATCAAAATATTTATTCACAAGGTGCAGAAGGTTGTTTCCGTGTGAGCGTGTGGGATTACGCAAATCTATAACCGAAACATTGTAACCGTAATACTTTTCTGCAATCGTTCCGTAATTGCGAACTACATCACCTTTAGTGTCCGTTGATAAGAATGACATACCTGTTGCACAGGCATACTCAATGCAGGGATACAGCCAGTAGGCAGTTTTACCCACACCTGCCGCACCAATCATAAGTGCGTGAACATCTCCGGTATCGACAAGTGCTGTTGTACCACCTCTATGGCTCTTACAACCTACAACTATACCTTGTTCCGTAGGTCGGCTGTCGGGATTTGTTCTCCATTCAGTCGGCTGAAAATCAACTTGCTTGTAGGTGTTTCGTATCTCTTTTTTGGTCGCCCACCGAGCTGTGCCGTGCTGTCCTTGTCCAACAGTTTTATCCTTTATACGATTCAGCGAATAGTAATTACCCACAGTTGAAATGATTATTAACATAGCAAACATTGTGCCTGTTGCGATAATCAAAGTTATAATTCCTGACGGCATAATTGTTCATCTCCTTTCTCTGATAAAGTTAAATCCTCATTCCAGTCCTTATGAATTGGAATGAGGATTTCATTTTGTATGTTCATTTTGTTTAATTTTTCTGCAATTCTTTTGTTTGCTAACTGTCCGGCTTGGTCGTTATCGAAACATAGATACACATTTTTGATGTTGGGGTTGTCTTTCAGGCATTGAAAAAGCACCCTGTTCGAAACTGAACAGGATGCCCCATAGCTGTGACTTTTCCAATTTTCCTTATGCATACTTATGAATGACAGCATATCTATCGGTGCTTCAAACAAATAAAATCTGTCGCTTTTTCCATGCCAATGAAAACTAAACTCAGGCTGACTGCCTGCAACATTTCCTTTGTACGGATTGCTTGTTACCGTTCCCCTCTTATGTGCGTGGCGAGGTTTACCGTTTGTATCGTAGCCTACGAACAAAGCACTATGGTAGTCGGCAGATTCATAAATCATCTTTCTACGCACAAATTCATAAAGCACATCTTTATCAATGCCACGAGTCAACAGCAGATAAGAAAAAAGTCTGCTCATTCTGTCATTCTTCTGCGGCAGTTCAAAGTTTTTGTACCTTATTTCTATGGGCGGTGAAGTTATTATCTGACCGCCACTACCATTCAAAAGCATTTCCACCGTTTCGGCATAGTCCTTGTTGTAAAATCTGCGGACAAAATCTATTGCATCTCCGCCTTTCTGTTCGTACTGATGATACCAGAGATGACCTCTGATTGTTACCTTTTGTGAACCGTCAAGCCACTCATACTCCGAACCGGAACGCTTAACTTTTTCACCTTGGCTTACAAGAAAAGAGGCAAGGTCTGTTCGCCTTGCCTGTTCTCGTTGTTCTTTTGTAAAATGAATGTATGTTGATATTGTTATCACTTCCTTAGTTTTAATATATTTTTCTTTTCTGCTGTAATATCTTAACTTGGGTAAGTTCTTCTCCTATCACCATGACAGGTGGCACCTGTCTTTGTTTGGGTATAGTTGCCCCTTGGCGGAGAAATATTTAATTTTTACGCTTGAAATAAAACAATTTTTTGCTATAATAATATTATAGAATAGTCCTTAATGAGTGTGGTTGCAATTTTGATTTCTGGCTTTTCTGTTTCAATTTCTTTTAAAATCAAGAGCAATTTAGATTTCAAATTTACATTGTCTGGAGAGAATATTATGAAATTAATAGTGACATGTATGCTGGCGGATATTACAGGCGGTTGTGGAGATTGTAACAGCTACTATGTCCAGTATCTCAGCCACACATTGAAATAAGGTAACACGCCTGGGGGTTCGACTCCCCCAGTCTCCGCCATTTACATTTTCAAACCCTGTGCCTGCTTCTTATCATTAATCTTCTGCTGTAATTTTTTATCTGTTCTTTGTGCTTTCTGCTTTTCTTCAAATCTCAGTTGATTTTGAATCATATTGCAGAGGTAACGCAGGAGATTTAATGAAGAAACTGCAACGCTGTTTCGGTTTGTTTTAATTGAATAATGAGGATACAAAACACCTCTGCCTGAATCAAAGACTGATTTGACAGAGGTGTTTTCTTCATATTTAAAGGGACTTGTAACAGGTTCTTCGTCTGCATTCTCGATTTCTTCAACCTCGTCTTCGGCGAGTTTTAATTTCAATGCTTCCTTGATTATTGCATTCTTAATAGATTTGAATTCTTTGTTTTGAGCAAGAGGTATTCTGTCCGGCACTTCATCTGTGTAGGTTTTGATTGTGTTTTCCTTTTGCTCATACCATAAATCATACAGTTTTGCTATCCTATCATCACTTGCAAGTTCTTCAACAATAAAATCCACAAGTGCCTTTACATCAGGCTTGAGATAACCGTAAACTTTTTTGCCACTTGTCTTTGAAAGCCTGTGGGCAAGTTCCAACAGCTTTTGCTGAATAGATGAGTTGATATGGATTTCAGAATTGATTTTAGAAACCAAATCATCAACAACATACCTCGCCTCTGCTCGTAGCTTATCCCTGTGTTCTGTTTGCTTTTCGTATACGCATAATAAGTCCTGTTGAAATATATCCTTCGCAAAAGAGGAACGCAGATTTTCAACTCCCTTTTGAGTAAGATAACCTTCATTTTCAACAGTTGAATATGCAATCAAATGAACATGTGGATGATGTGATTCATTATGAAATGCAGCATACCAATGAAGATTTTGTGTAGGTATTTTCAAGTTTTCAGCAAGAGTTGCTGTCTGTGTTCGTAGCATATCTCTCCATCGAGTACCCGTGTTAAAGCCAAGCCGTTCAGCATCTTCTCTGCGAATTGAAATAATTGCAGTCCAAATATTCCCTTTGTGATTGTTAAGTTCTTCAGATACCTTTGACAACTGAACCTGTACGCCATCATCTGTGAACAGACCATGAGAGCCAAATCTTTCGGCACGGGGACGGGTAGCAATATATTTTGCATATGATTTTCTGCCCTCAATTTCATAAGCATTATCCTCAATCGCACGGGAAATAAAATCGGATGCCGTACCCATATTCAGCTTTTCAAGGTAGTCCGCATACTCAAACATTTCCTTGCAGTCTGGAAAATCTTTTATGATTTTTTCAATTAGATTCTTCTGCTTAGTCGTTGCAGGAGCAAACTTTTGCGTATCGTCTATCTTGTCAACGCCATCACGAGTAGCAATATACTTTGCATAACCGCCTGCACTTACTTTTCGATTTGGCTTGAGATACTTGAGATATTTGAATTTGGTAACCAGTCTTGGCATTATAATTTATCCTTTCTGCCAATTGTAAGCATCGTCTAAAGAAAAAGAACCGTTTAATCTTTTGACTTCCTTTACACATTCACCACGAAGTTTATTAAGCAATTCCTTATCAATATTCTGCGTAGCGGCAACAATATTCATTGTCATCGCAAGCTCAACAGCAAGTTTGAAAATCATTCTGTTCATTCGATTGTCGCTCTCGGCAACAATTGATTTTAAAGTTGATGTAAGAATGTTTGGAAGATACTGACTATTGTCATTAGAAGAAAGGTAACCTATATAAAAAATGATTGCTTTTTCTATAAATTCACTTCTACTACCACAGTTATCCTCCTTGTAAATATTTTCAACCATATCAAGTGTTGATTCTTTTATCCAAAGTGCAAATTTTCTTTTAACTTCTTTTCTATTATCCTTTTCATTCAAGTACAAAACCTCCTTTAAAGTCACAACCCATAGTTGTAACTCCTACAATTATGGCTGTTTATTCGGCAAATCGGGCAGAACAATCCACATATATGACCCCAATGCTTAAAATTAACTCCTATGAAATTATGAGACCTAAAAGTGCGAAAAACCGCATGGCAGTCGGCGTTGCCGTCTGCTGTGAACCGACACGAGGGAGCAACTGCAACCCCGTGTCTTTCTCCTGCTTAAATACCTACCCTCGAAAAACTGCCCAATTTGCCGTAACTTCGATTTTTCACACCTTGCCACAAACCGCCTGATTTTGGCTTTTATGCGATTTCGGATACTTTCCCGACTTCTTGTTTAAAAGCCGACACGTGGCAAATGTGGCGAAAGTTTCGCCGATTATTCCTTATTCATAACCTTGCCTTTTACGACTTCAAAATTGCAGTCGATATATGAGAGTTTGTACTCTTTAACTTCACGACTTAGTATATTGAACATTTCCTGTTCCAGATTCAGAGAATTGTATTTCACATCATCATTTAATGTGTCATAGCATATCCATCCTTTGCTGTCGGGAGTGTCCTTTACAAGAATGTCATATCCTATCGTCATACAGTCAGGTGTGGGAAATATTATTGCATTGATTTTTACACAACCTACTGTGAGAGATGCAAATAACTTTTCATGCTTGTCCTTTGGATTTTCGGAAAGTATCTTTCTGACTTCTTGCGTTGATAAATACCTTCTAAAAATATATTTATCTCTAAGTTGCTTTTTCAGTTTCTTTCTCTCATTCACAATTTCATACCTCCCATGCTGAAATCTTCATCATCAAATAAATTCGGCTCACTGTTTTGTTCTTCCATAAATCTATCTGCGCTGTTCTTCACTGCATCTTTAAACACACTGTCATCAAGATTGCAATCATGGTAGCCCTGAAGAACTGTGTAATAGTAATTACTACCGGGCAATCCAAATTTTTGCTTTAAGTCCATAATGTAAACCATAGCAGACAGTTCTTCTCCGTTGTTCATCTTGACAGAAACATCCTGTTTGAAATAGTGCGAGGGATAACCCTCATATCGGTCAAGTCGCATTTCATCAATAGGTTTTATATCCCATACAGCAACGGGAACGGACTTTCCTTTGCAATGTGCGATAGTGGCATATGCTCCGGTCGGCATACCTTTAAACTGCAATTGATAATTTTCTATCACTCCTGTTCCTACAAGAGTTGCAGTTGGACAACGATATGCCATCTGCTTTAAATTCAAGTTGCTTCCATAGGCAACATATAACTTACTCATAATTCTTCCTCCTTACATTCTCATAACTAAACCCGAAGTTTCTTCCTGCTGTTCAGCAGTTTCAACTTCGGGTTCTGAATTTATATTTTCATTTGTACTGTTCTGCAAGACCTCAAGTCTTTTCTGTGCAAGTCTTTCCTTTTGCTTTTCAGCCTGTGCAGGATCTTTCCACGCAATATTGCCGTCAAGATTTTTCAGGAGATGATGACGGGCGGTTTTAAACTCGTCACCGATAAGTCCTAACCTCAACAACCAAGTACGGAAAGTATATTTTTCGTTATCCGATACTGTTTTTGTATGTCGTGCAGACTTTTGAATTAAAGCCTGATGACTTATTGCAAGGCAAAGCTGAATTGCACTTTTCACTTCTCCTGCGTGTAGTGTTGAATTGAACAGGCGAAATTCAATAGTACCCTTACTGAACACGCTGTGCAAATTCAATCCGTGATAACGGCTGTCATCATAGTGTCTGTAACTGTAGTCACCTCCGTCATACCACATTGATTTTAGTTGTTCCATTGAAAGAGGAGGTCGGTTATTGATTTCATCAAGAAATCTTGTATCCATCTTCTGACAGTAATGCTCACGGCTAACATTCACTTTAAGTGACTTTTAGAGCAAGTCCTCTTTTGATGCCATAATATTAACTATATTGCGAAGTGTTTTCGGGGTGTGTGTTGATGCGTCTATGTGGCAATGCATACCGCAACTTGAATTAACTCTTGCTCCTGCACCACGAAGTTTTCTGACTAACTCCTGTATAGTTTCAATATCATTGTAATTACAAATGGGTGTGACGAATTCAACAGAGTACAAAGCACTTGCCTGTTCACCTGAACGGTTGGTACATCTAAGGCTCGCATCACGCATAATCTTCCATTGTCTGTTATCATTATCACGGACAGAATATGAATCATAGCAACCTCCGATATGAGTTGCTGTGGTATTAAAATAACCGGCTATCACTTTCGCCGCAGTACTGCGAGTGATGCCGGTCATTTCAATTTCTACACCAAAGTTTTGAGTTTTCAAGTTACCACCTCGGTATTTTCTTCCTGTGGCTTTGGCTTTTTAGGTTTGGGTGGTTTTGCCTGCAATGACTTCATATCAATAAATTCCCTGACATTTGCAGGAACATATTTTGAGTACAAAGTATCAACCGATTTTTCCAGTTCTTCTTTGAAATCAAAATCACGCTGTGACATATACAGCTTGACAGCAGACAGTTTTTCATCATCATACATTATGCTTACGCTTGTTTTCTTCATTTTGATTTTACCTCCACATATTTGATATTTGGTATCTTCATCCACTTAGTCCAGCCACGATTTTTAAGCTGTGTTTTCACAACTCCGTAGGCTGTGCCTTGTGCTTCTATTACTTCTCCGTTGCCGACATACACACCTATGTGACCGTCCATCCATACAGCAAGTCCGGGTATATCGGGCATAGTTGAGATTGCTCCGCCTTCTTTAACATTGTTCCGGATTGTATTCGCACCGCAATCAGTAAAGCCGTTTGAACCGACTGTTATCTGATCACTGTCAGCATTGTACCAAGCGTATGATTTAATCAGTCCTATGCAATCAACAACTCGTTTGCCAAGCCATTTTTCACCGACAGTTCTCATCTCTCCACCTGCCTCGTTGTTGCCGGGAAACAGACTTGCCTGCTGGTCGAGATACTGCTTTGTACAAACTTGTCCGTGACCGCCGTATACATAACCCCAGCCGTTTTTGTATGCGTTCTCACACCACTTAACAAGGTCAAGATTATTCTTTGTGGTCTTATCAGTAAAACCTGCGGTACTGATTTCAGCACCATTGATTGACTGCATCATCTTTTGGAACTCGTCATATTCAATCTCTGTTCCGAATTTCTGATTGACGGCATTTATCAAATCCTCATCAGACTGATTCTTCTTAAAACAGGAAACAAAGTTTTTTACAAAATCTTTATCCTTTGATTTATCAGACAGAGAAAACAGATATATTACCTCTGCCTGCGTATTGTAGTCAGACAATTTCTTTTTATCAAGCTGTTTTTCAACCTCGGTCATTGTGTCGTTGATAAGCTGAAAGTTTGCCATCTGCTCGGCAGATATATTTTCCTGTATAGATTGACTTAACTTGTCCGTGTCAATATCCATACTGCCGTTAAAAATTGAAATAACAGCAACAATCGGCATAACCACAATTATGATTATGCCGATTACTATACCGCCTATTGTTTTTATTACTTTTTTATCTGTTAGCAGAGCAACTGCTATTTTCTTCAGTGCCGCACCTATTGTGGCAGACATTGTATCACCTCCTAAAAAATGCTAACGAGGTTCTGATGAACCCCGTTAGCATTTTTATTCATTATTTTCAATTAATTTCCTTTTACAATTCCTCTTTATCTTCCTGTTAATAATAATAGGTGAAGCAACATAGTTGCTGCTTTTACTAATATTTTTATCATCATAATTATATAATTCTTCTATAATAGGATCATAACAAATAATTTTAAAATAAATTTTTTTTATAAATTTAATCATGTCAACCTCCTAAGAAATTTCTTTAATTAGATAACTTTCAAAGAAATGATATAAAGAATCACTAATTGCACAAGCATATTTAATGCTACTCATAAACTGACTATACTTATAATTATTCTTTTCGTCATCAAAAGTTTCTTCAGAATCAATACATAAAAAACCAACAACATGAAAATAATCATCATCTCTACACAATCTTTTCAAATCTTGATGCATATTAGATACTTTAATTCGTATTGGTACAACTATTGCAGAATTATACTTATATCCCTCATGAGAATTTCTAAATTTTTCGCCAGAGTCTCTATCAAATTCAGCTATAGTTTTTTCTAAATTTTCTGAACAAAAACAATCTCTTTGTTTAAACTTACCAACATTTCTTAAAATAATTTCAAAATCCGTATTTTCTATTATTTTATCTGTTTTTCTATCATGTTGATAACGTTCATCTGCAGTAGAAGAACTTCTTACAAAAGTTTGTATTTCCCATTCCTCTAATTTTTTGTTCAATAAAGTATCTGTTTTCAGCAGTTTGATGCAAACTGAAGTTTTCGCATTTAGCAATCGATTAAATATAGTTTCTACTTGGTTGCATAAATTTTTAGCTTTATCTCGAAACATCTCAATTTCCACATCTTTATTTTTATCCAAAAAACTATTGCAGTCCCTTAAATCATGAAAGAATCTATGAAGCTTTTCTCCTATCTCTTTATTAATTGCTAAATTAATTTTCTGAATATTTGCTTTTGCTCTTTTCACTGCAAACACTCTATACACTAAATATATTGATATAGTAAAAATTAGTACAGCTACAAGAATAGAGAATACCAATATACAAGTCTCATTACCAGTAACGCAAGAAACAATTAATCCAACTAAAGAACAAAAATTAAAAAATAGCATTATCCAAGCATTATTAGCAATAGTTTCTATGTTAAATTTTGAAGTATCGTTATGTTTTTTGTCAACCTTTGTCATATAATTCCTTCTCTTGCCCATTATAATTTTATTATAGTTCTTATACAACTATTTGTCAACTTCAAACATTTTTTGTATTATATTTTCATCTTCCCCCTGCACTGCCGAAAATCTCAGCCTTATATTCCGGTGCCTGAACAAGTAACAAATACCTTTCATTACCGCACCTGTACAGGCAAGTGCCTCTTTCTGCGAACTTGATTAAGTCGTATTCGTTTGGCTCAACCATTAAAGCATCTTCAAAGTCCTTTGGATTGATATTGCCCGGATAGAACAGGAAGTGATGAGTTGGAATTGAGAAAAGCGGTTTTGTAAATTCCTTGATACTCGGAATCAGAAAATCATCAATGTTCTGACTTGCAAGAATTACAGACGAATCCTTTTTACGCACACGCTTCATTGCGTTTCTGATATATTCAATGGCAGTTGGGTTTGAAAGAAAAAGATACATTTCATCTATTGATGCAACTGTATTTCCCTCTCCAAGGAGCTTGTTGCTCATATATGAGAGAATATTAAAAAGCATAGCGTCTTTTAGTCTTTTGTTTGTATCGAGTAACCCTTTAACTCCGAAACACAAAAAGCTGTCATCTGTGATGTTTGTATGACCGTTAAAGTATTTGCTTTCGGAACCTACACACATACTGTGAATACCCAAACAAACCTCCTGCAAAACTTCTTCTGTGTAGAGGTATTTTCTCTTGCGGTCGTAGGTCATATATTCTTCTTCACATAAGTCGTAAAAGTCACTCATTACGGGAAAGTCTGACGGTTTCTTTGTGCTGTAATCCGTTGAGTCTGTAATGCCGAATCGTGCATATAGCTTCATAAGCAAAATTTCAATGGTATCAAGCTGAACATCTGTAAAGTCCTTGTAGGCGCTGAAAAAATCCTTTAAAAACGCAATGTGTTGTGACAATCGGGTAACTTTGTTAAACGCATCAGGCGCATCTTTGTCAATATCACCTTGACCTGTATTCCAAGCCTTAGGTTCAAGAGGGTTTATCTTGTATCTGCCGGACATAAAGTCAATGTAACAACCGCCAAGTGAGTCGGTCAGGTTCTCATACTCTGATTCAGGGTCAAGACAAACGATTTTCTTTCCACTTTCACGAATGTTTGTGAGAATGAGTTTCAACAAATAACTTTTTCCTTGCCCTGAGTTGCCGAGAATAAGGATATTTGAATTTGTCTTGTCCTCTGTTCGTCTGTCAAAGTCAACAAGAATATTCGTGCCGTATTTATCTCGTCCGATATATAAGCCGTTGGGGTCTGTCTTAACTGAGAAGTTAAACGGGAACAGATTTGCGACAGAACTTGCCGGCAACACTCTTTCATAAAGACTGCCGAATTGATTTGAACCTATGGGTAGAGCAGACAAGAAACCTTCCTTTTGACGAAGTGTAAGTCTGTCAACCACAATATTTGACCGGGTAAGCTCCATTGCAATATCGGTTTGAAGTTCCTTTAGTTTCTGTTTGCTCTTGGCTTTCAATTCTATAAATACCGAACAATGCAAAAGAGGTTCTTTGTTCTTGTGCATATTTGCAATGAGGGTAACAACATCCTGCAGATTGCCCTGTGCCTCAATGGTTTCGTTTACATCATTACCGCTTGATTTCAGTTTGTTTTTGCGTGTGGCGTTCTGTATGA
Source organism: Ruminococcoides bili (assembly GCF_040093295.1). Taxonomy (NCBI): domain Bacteria; kingdom Bacillati; phylum Bacillota; class Clostridia; order Eubacteriales; family Oscillospiraceae; genus Ruminococcoides; species Ruminococcoides bili. The sequence continues at coordinate 49,455 of NZ_JBBNJY010000004.1, read as the reverse complement.
TTTTTCTCTGCTCCATACTTTCCACAAGTCTGTGATAAATGCGAAGCGTTACACAATTTCTGTCGGCAAGCTGAGAAAGTATTGCCTGTTCTTCCGTTGAGGTTGGATATTCACGCACCGCCCACACACTGCGATATGAGTCCCCAACAATGTAGTGATCGGTAAAGAACTTTATTGTTGACGGCAGAATCATATCAAAGAAATCTTTAGTGTAAATCTCCTCTGCCTGCTGTGGTGTAAGCACCTTTGGTTTTCTTTTAAACAGTCCCATTTTTACCTCCTTAGTTTCGTACCGCCAATACAAGTATGCGGTCATCCTGATTGTTGCCGTAACAGGTTGACAGCGTTAATATCTGCTGACCGTATTTTGGTGCGATACCTGTTTCATAAATAGATTTTTCTTTTGCGTATTCAACCAAAGAGTTGTACCTCTTTTCTGTAAGCGCTGATGTAAACCTGTACCATTCATCATCAGACTTAACTTTCAGAACAGCAAAGACGGTATATGCAGATACACCGCCTTTTGTTTCAAGCGCAACTGCTTTGTGTTCATCTCTGTATGAAGAGCTTGTATAGTTGCAAAGCTCGGCAAACATTGTGCCGTTGTTCATATGGTGTCCGTAGATTATGAGGTTTGTGCTGTCGGTTGAACATCTGCTATCCAAAAAAGGCACACCGCTAAGGCTGTATTCACCGTAAAAGTTTTTATTCAGATACTTTTGCGGATTATCGGGTGTGTGCATAACAGGATAGTTTATGTTTGTGCCTGTTATGCTTATCCAACCGAAGCATTCGGAATTCATCGCAATTAATTCTGATATTGAATGAGGTTCGTAATAGGTTGTGTAATACACAGGCTGTTCAGCTTGGACTTCATTATCTGAATCACTGACTTTTAATAAATTCGGCTTTCTAACTATTTCTTCAAGAGTTGCATCTGTTGTTTCCTCAGTAACGATTTCTGCAAGCTGTCTGAATTCTTCTTTTTCTTTGTTTTCGGTGTAAAGTTGTGAGAACACCGAAACAAGACAGGTAATTAAAATTGAAGAAAATATACCTATAACAATTCCCATTTGGATTTTCCCTTTATGCTTCTTCATTTTCAGCCTCCGAAATATATTGCTCGCCGTCATAGTCAGGCATAAGGTCACCGTTCATACTTGCATCAAAGTAGATTGCAAGAAATCGCTTGATGTCACCTTTGCTCATTCGTGTTACCTCAAAGCCTTGGTCTGCAATGATTTTTTCAACCCTGTTTGCTTTCTGCAACACATTTTCCGACTTTGCGGATTTGCACCTTGCAATGAACAAAAACTGTCTTGCTGTTGAAGTTTCCGTCTGAATACTGTCAAGAAATTTTAAATCCTTGTTCAGAATTTTTCTGACTTTTTCATTACTTTCTTCTTCAATTCTGTCTTTGATATAGCTTTTGTTTGTGTCAAAACACTCACAGGAATCGGTACAGGTTATCTCAATATCAGGCACAGCAGAAAGAATCATCATAAGGTGACGAATCTTGATTTCAATGTTGATGTGCGACAACACAGAAATATTTGTAGGCTGTACCATAAAGAAAACAAGCTCGTCTTTACCAACCTTTAAGCCGTTTTTGGTAAAGGTCTTTATACCGATTAAGTACTGCGTTGATTTGCCCTTCCTTTTTTTCTTAATTCTTGATTTACGCATTTTGTGTTTTTCCTCCATATCATAGTAATTTCGCAGGCACACAAAACTTGTTAACAACAAGCCAAGTGTGCGAATTGGGTGCAGCGTCACGCTGCCCATATAAACTCTTGTTGTGTTGAAATAAAATACTTCACAGCATAGCGGATAAAATCAAGCACAGTTGTATCTTCAAGTCGGATTGTAAGGAAACCGAAGCATAGAGTTACAACAAGTGGTAGAAAAAACTGTGTCTGTGCAAACATAAGCACAGACAACAAAAGCGCTATACAGATAATTGCAAAATCTCTCAAACTCCACAGCCATAAGTTGGCTGTGGCTTTTAAGTTTTTCGGATATAAATATGTGGTCATTTAATTCTCCTCATTTCGTAGCTCTCGCTACACTTTTTGTTAGGTTTACTGCTGTTGTAGTTGCGTGAACAATGCTTGTCATATTCACCTTTACAGATGAATCAAGACCAAACTGCTGTGCTATTCTCGGTACTTCGTTTGCCGACAGCATAATGCCTAACCCCAACAACATATTGTCGGGAAATGTGAGCAAACCGAGGAACAACAGAGTTGTCTGCAAAAAGGCTGTAAGACAAAGGGCAGCAATCTGTTTCATCCACTGATTAAAACCGTCCTGATAACCTCTCGGAACGCTGAACATATACAGAGAGCCTACTGCCATTTGAATCAAAAGTATTCCGCCTCTCTTTATATTTGCGAAAAAGATCTAAATAACGCAATAAGCAAAGGCTATCATACATAACAGATTCAGTAACCCAAATGTTGTCTGTGTTGATACTGCAAAACAGCCTTCTAAAACACTTGTACTTTGTCCCGACAAATTGAGGCTTTGCTGTCCTGCCATTATAGATGACAGATCCTTTGAAAATGTGTTTTGCAGGCTGATACAGAATTTGTACAGTTCCACAGGCACAACACCAAAAAGAGAACAGGCAAAGAAGCCTTTTAGAACATTGATTGCAGTTGTCTTAATGTTGGCCCTGCCGTTTTGGTATTCTATTGCTACATCAAATACGGCAACTACCGTGCCTGCAACAAACAAACCCCAGCCGAACAGGGTAAATAAATTGATTGTTGCCTGAACCCATTCAAGGTCGAAAATATCTGCACCCATATTGCCCATCATTGTGAAGAAGTCAGCCACGGCATTGTAAATGGTTTCATAAAACCACTGAAGCATTGTGTTCCATATTGCGTTTGAGATTTGTTCACCGAGAAAGTCAAATGTACTGCCGATAGCATCGCCTATTCCTCCGATAAAATCTCCTAACCAATCAAACATTTAATTCCCTCTTTTCTATCCCAGTACTGTCCAGATATACAGAGGAGCGGTCAACGAAAATACAAGACAACCGAAAAGGATTGCAGGTGCAGTAAATTCAAACTGACCGTGTTTGCGATAGTCCATATACGCTGTTGCAAGTTTGACAAAGAACAGAATTGCAAGAATCATATCAACAGCAGGAAAAACTACATTATTAACTACATTTTTGATTTGTGTTTGAGCCGCCGTCCAAGTGCTTTCGATTGCACTTGAAACATCACCTGCGGCGAATACCGTTACTGCCGATATTGCAAACAAAACAGCAACAACGGCAACAGTCAGAAAAATCTTTAAAAGTTTCACTCTATTACTTTTTACTTTCATTTAGATAACCTCCGTTTTCTTCAAATCCTTTTCCGATATATATTTCACCTTGATATTGAGCTTCTCGGCAAAGATAATTTCCTTTTTCATACCCTCGGTTATTTCATCACCGAACACCCATACTTCATCACATACCCACAACAGAGAGAGATCTGCCTGCATACCGAGTTTTCTTTCGTCAGGGATTGCATCATCTAAAATGAGGGCGTAAAAATGCGGTATGACAGGAGCCATACCGCACTTAAATATATATCGGGCATATCGTTTTGCGTTTTCAATGTTTCCGGAAATGTTGCCACTCAGTGGTGAACATATATATGCCCTTCGCATTATTCATCATCCCCGTCTTTCTTTTTGATTTTGATAATTACAACAGATACAAGTCCGCCCAAGGCTACTGCACCAAGTCCAATCCAAAAACCGATATTTGAGTTATCGCCCGTCTGTGGCTTTTCAGGTTCAGGCTGTGGATGAATTTTAACGGTCTGATTCTCGTCCTCAATATCTGTGTGTGTGGCAATTTCTACATCTTCACTGTACAGAGATTCAAAGACGACAATATCGGTTTCTTTTGTAACAGCAGAGCCGTCAAAGGTGAAAGACACAGTTACTTCACCGTTTGATGTTTCCGGAGTGAATGTTACTTCAGAGGTAATTTCTTCATCGTCAACTACAAACGGCTTTCCTGTTTTCTTATCCATTAAAACACCTTTTAAAGTGTATTCCTTGTTAGGTACAAGATGTCTGAAACTTACAACATCATCAATGGTAACTGTTTCTCCTGCTGTGACTTCCTTTTCTCCGTCAATAGTTGCTGTGGTTTTCAGTTTGGGGATTTTATCGTTTTCCACTGTGATTTCAATTACTTCATCATTCTTTGATACAGTAACGGGATAGGTTTCAGCGTTTGGCAGATAACCCTCGGCAGGCTTTAATTCACACACAATGTACTGACCGTAAGGAATATTAAAAAATTCAAACACACCGTTCTCATCTGATTTTGCCGTGAGGATTGCATTTTCTTCAGTATATTTCTTTTCATCTGTGCCGAATAAGCCGAATACCGCACCACAGATTCTGTCTTTAGTTTCACGGTCAATCTTCAAACCTTTGATTGTACCGTAGATAAGATCATTTATGATTGGTTCTCCGTTGTTTACTGTAATATTTACAGTTGCAATATTCTGCCCTGCGTATTCAAACACAACGGGATATTTCTCATCAGAGAGAATATAATGGATGTCAGTTTTTATTTCCTTAACATAGTAACTTCCAAACGGAAGGTCTGTTGTGAATGTTGCCTTACCGTTTTCATCACAAGTGATGATTTCAACAAGTCCGTCTTTTGGAATAACCGTACCGTTTGATGCTTTAATATCCTCATCGGCATAAAGTCCGAAAGAAATTCTTTTGATTTCATCACCATTACCGATACCAAAAGTTTCATCCTTTTCAAGCACTTTTAAAAGGTCGATTTCCGCCTTCTGTCTTTCGTTTACAAATGAAGTTGATGTGTTTGTCACCTTTTCGTTCTGTCCTGCATAGGTGAGTTCAATATGATTTACTGTCTTGTTCAGAACAGTTCCGTTAGGAGCAACGGTTTCTATAACACGATATTTACCGAGGTAAAGTTCGTTACTTGTTGCTGTACCTTTTTCGTTTGTTTTCAGCGTTGCAACAAGTGTGTCCTTTTTCACTCTTACTGTACCATCAGGAGTTGTAATGTCCTCATCAGCATAGATTTCAAAGACAGCACCTGACAAACCGCTGACAGAATATTCAGGCTGATAGATGGTCGGAAGTGCAATATCATTTCCGTTTTCATCTGTATATCCGCCGCCTATTGCAGTTACATTTGAGAAAATCTCGCCTGTTTTTTCTACGGTAATTGTACCTTTCTGCGGTGTGTTTTTCTTCTCTGTTTTTACGATTGTAATGCCGTTTTCTTCACTTGTGTTTTCTGCTGTAATATCAAAATATACAGGAGTGCTGTCAAGGATATATCCGTATGGAGCCTGAACCTCTACTATGGAATATCCTTTTCCATATGGTAGAGTTTCGGGTGTGATAAGACAGCCTTCTTCATCTGTATAGAAAGCATCAATCTTTGTAACAGTTGGGTAAGTATATTTCATAGTTACAAGCTCACCCTTTGGATTGTAAATCTGAAAGCCTGCGCCTGCATATGGAATCTGCTTACCTGTTTCAGAATCCACCTTTACTATCTTTACATAACTTTCAAGACCTGCGTTGTTAATTAAATATTTATAGGTCTTGTCGTTTTCGTTTATGAACACATCAAAGTCCTTTAAGAACTCTGTACCGTCCCAACCTTTGGTCTGATGAACAGTGTATGTGCCGTATGGTAAATCTTTAGTTTCTGCAAAGCCGTATTCATCAAATAGAAGTGTATCTCTTTCCGTTTCTTTTGCTTTACTGTAACTGCCCGACGACTTGAGATACACCTGAAACTCTGCACCCTTTTCGGGAGTTTCTATTTTTGTACTTCCGTCATCGGTATGCTTGATTATAGAGATTTTTCCCTTTGTAATATCTTCGGTAACACCTATTGAAATTGAGTTGTTTTCAACTGTGTAATTCTTTGATTCTGTGCCGATATGGTATTCGGTTTCATCAAGCAGATAACCCTCGCTTGGCTCAATTTCTTTCAAAGTCCACTTATCACCGCATACATAGTATGAGGTTGTGAAACTTCCGTTTTGGTCTGTGGTATATTTATCTACAAGTTTTCCGTTATTGTAGATGCCGTAAACTGCACCTGCAAGTGTAGCGTTTCCCTGTGCTATTTTTGTTTCGGAATCGGTTTTGGTGACAGTCAAATTCCACTTCTTAAGGACATTTGCAAATGAAACTGTGACAGTTTTGCCTGACTCCACCTTAACAGTTTTACTGTTCTGTTTTGCATATTTTTCCTCTGTGTTTTCGGTTACTGTGTAAGTACCGGGTGCAAGGTCTGTCAACTTAAATTCACCCTTTGAATTTGTTTTTACGGTCTTGCTGTAGTTTTCGCCCTTAACTGTAAACTCAATATTTGCAACATTTCCGTCCTCGGAGGTTTTAACAAGTTTCAGATTACCTGAGCTTGTCTTTACTTTGAAATATGCTCTTATCGGGTCTGCATCATTTTCAACACCCGTGATTACATCCTGCAAACTCGCATCACCATACGGAACAAGCACAGTTTTGCCCACATCCGGCATCAACTTTTCAGAGTTAAAAATTACTGCATCATTTACTGCTGAAGTTGAGGTTAATGTCAATTTATTTCCCGATTTTGTGGCTGTAATTCCGTTTGTTGTTTTGAAAGTAAACTCATCAAGAATTTTGTTGCTATCAGTAAGTGTAACAGAATATTTTCCATCACTATACTTCATTTCATAGGTTTCTGCCTTTGATGCGATTGCTGATGCAAAGCTTGGAACAGTTGAATAGTTTGCAAGGCTTTTTGAAATTGCATTGTAAACCGACTTAACACCTGGGTTTGCACCGCCTGCACAAATGCCGTCTATATATTTTGTGTTGGTGCATTTGTAACCGTCATTTGTACTTCTGCAACCTGACACAAACTCCCAGACAATGAGCTGTGTTGCAATCCATTTCTGATCTTCTGTACCGCTTAAATTCTTTCCCGAACCGGGTTTACCATACAGCAGAGCAAGGTTAATTGCTTTCTGCTTTGCAGTACCTAAATTTTTCCACACAGTCGAACCGTTTTCCGTCAATGAATTGCCTGAAAACAAGCTGTGACCGGGTTCAATGCAGTAGGCTTCTTTTCCGTCTGCAAAAATCTTGCACAGTTCTTCGCCGGGAGTTCCGACCGTGTAACCATCGCTGACAGTTGTCTGCTGAAATTTGATTGTATTGCCCGTGCTGTCATAACAATAATCAAAAGTGATTGTAACCTTATCACCGCTTGCCGCACTTACGGGGAGAGTAAACATTGTGCTAAATGCGATGAGAACAACAAGTAGTATTGCCATTATTCTTGTAAATTTCTTGTTTTTGATTAAATTCGTCATATTAAAAATCCTTTCATAAAAAATATGGGGCAAGATTTTACCCTTGCCCCGATTGATGTTTTATTCTGTTTTTAATCCAATCATAGATTCATCATCTGCCTTTCATCGTAATCTTCATCTATATCATCGGACTGCTTACCGCCGTCCGTTATATTGACATACTCGCCGATAATGCTCAGCGCCTCGCAGTAACTGCCTGATTTTGTAACACGACCGCACATTTCTTTTGCCTCATCTGCCATACCGTTTTGCTTTAAGGTATGACTTGCAATTCCCATCAGATTGAAAATATTGCCGTCCTGACCTATCAATTCACAGTCGGGTTTCTGCTTTACCTCAAAACCGCCCAGCTTGTTATCCACATAATCGGAAAGCCAAGTTCCGGCAAAGGCTGTATATGACTGCAATCGCCACATTGACAGCTTGCCAACATCAAGGTGAACATTATCAAAGGGATATAGAATACAGGTAACTCCCTCATTTTGAAACACAGACACATTATCGAATTTTGTATCATCAAGGAGTATTCCGTTTTCTGTGAGAATATCATTTATACCGTCAACCCATTCCTTTACTTCACCTCCGCAACCTTGGAGGATTAGTCCTTCCTTGTTATTCATCTTTCTTAAATCATTTGTTGTAATGTTTTTAATTGTCATTTACATTTTCCTTTCACATAAAAATAGCACCCACAATTAGGTGAGTGCAGAAAAATTTGGCTGTCGGGCCACCCGACTAACAATAGACCACATATATTTTGTTGCTTTCTGCTACTACATTAAATGACAGGTCACTTGGAACTATGCCGTCATTTTTGTAGTAGTGTGCCACATACTCTATATCGGCATAACAGTCTGCAATCAAACTTTGTGTATCATCATAGTATGATGCATTTGTAGGTGAGAACCAACTTGCGTTGCCTGTGTTAAGAGAACTGTCATATTTCATACCAAGCTGTTTGCCGTAGCTTATGGCTGAATTTACAGCAGAAGTTACATCAACACTTTTCTTCTCTGTGGGTGGTTGTGTTATCTTTTCGGTCGGTTTCTCTGTTGCTTTTTGAGTAGGTTTTTCTTTGGTTGCTTTGGTTTTCTGCTCCGTATCTTTTGGTATTGAACCTTGCTTTGCTTGAGTTGGTTCAGTTGCCGAAACAACCGACGGATTTTGCCCACTGTCGGCTTTTTCTTCGGATTTGGTATCCGTTTTCAAAGATTTTGTTTCTTGCGATACTGTGGGGTTTACCGTGGTTTCTGCTGTTACAGTAGTTTCAATCTTACTTGTTGTATTGCTTACAAAAGTTGTTTCAGATACAGAAACATCCGCAGTTTTTGAAACTACGGATGTCCTAATATCATTATTTGCTTTTTCTTCTGCTGTACAAGCCGTGAATGTTCCTGCCGCTAAAATAAATGTAAACATAATTGCGATTTTCTTTTTCATGCTATCGCCGTCCTTTCAAGCAACAAGTATATCCAAAGATTTTGAAATGTCCAGAGAATTTTACTACATACTCTGCAAAAAGTTTTCCGATTCATCTTCCGACATATTCTCAGTTTCTGATTCTGCCTGCTGTTCGTCGAGTGACTGATGATATGCTTCCATAACCTTGTTGTTTAGTAAAGTCCTGGCTTCTTTGGAAATTGGGTGGGCAATCTCGTTGAAATGTTTTTCACCGTTATCATCAACATATACATTTGCAGGCATAGCAACAAACAGACCCTTTGCTGAATTCATAATTCTTACGCCGTGAACAACTACAGCACCACCGATTGTGACGCTGGCAAAGGCTTTTGTTTTGCTTTCTTCAAGACTTATGATCTTGTCAATTTTCACCTTGATATATGGCAGTTTCTTTTTCTGATTGTTGTTTTTGTTTCCTTTGAAATTTGTATTCTGTGCCATTATTAAATTTACCTCCAATTTAGTGTTTCTGTTTTTCTGCCCACAACAGAGAAAGATGCACAAGTGCGTCTTTCTGTTCTTCTTCGGACAGACTGTCAAGGAAATCTTCAAGAGTGTAATTTTCCTCGAATTCTTCTGCAAATTCATTGCAGTTATCGCAGATTTTCTCTTTACGCACAACTACCGAATCGTCATCAAGTTTTGTAAATGACAACACATCATTGTACTTAAACCCGATATATTTTCTAATTTCATATGGAATTGTGATTCGTCCTCTCTTTCCGAGAAACCTATATAATTTCATCGTTATTCATCCTCACTTCCTTCAAATTCATGCTTTTCTCTGCAATCATCACAGATGCAGTCGCAGTCACATACTTCATCTTTGCATCTTTCAAGAATAATTAAGCCATCTGTGGCTGTAATCTTGATAATCGAACCTGATATGATGCCTGATACAATTAATAAATCAAGCGGCATGCTGATGTATACTCTATTTTCCATGGTAAACAACATTCTCCTTTATAATTTTATTCACTTCTCTTGTTTGGTTTGTATCAAAAAAGTTGAGTTGATACGGCTTTGACCGTTCACGCTCACGCATATCATAATTTGATATTATAATTTCGTGGAATTCCTCTCCCGGTTTATACTTTTGAGCCATACTGTGAACTCTCGTAAACCTCAAAAAGTAACATCCTTTATACAAGTTTCTGCTTTCTTCACAATCGTTATATGAAAGCAGGAATTTCCCTTTGATTCCGAAAAGAGTATCACGAAGTCGCAAATGGTCATCCCAATTAAAACCACAAGAATAAAAGTGTTCAGTTTTAATATAGGGAGGATCACAATAAAAGAAAGTATCTTTTCGGTCATAATGGTTTATCAGCGTTTGAAAGTCCTGATTTTCAATTACCACATTTGACATTCTCACACTTACATCTTCTATCAACCTAAATAGACTTCGTATAGAAAAGGGTTGACAGGCAAAAGATTTTCCACTGCTTGAATAACTGTATCGCAGTAATTTTAGAAACATAACTGCTCTGCGAATATCATAATCCGTTGCAGATTTACTAAATAGTTCTATAATTTCTTTAGCTTGAGGTTCAGGTAACATTATTTTAGTAAGTTCTGTTTCCTCGTCAATAAAGTCGTTTCTAAAATTTTTGTGCTTAAAAAAGTCTTTGAGTACATTAAAATCATCTCTTGAATTAAGAGGATAGAACCCAAGTTCTTTTAAAAAAGCCATGGGTCTTTCCTTTATGCAATGAAACAAATTTACAAGGTCTTGATTATAATCGTTGTAAACCTCAAATTTGTCCGGCTTTGATTTGCCAAGCATTACTGCTCCTGAACCACCAAAAGGTTCAACATATCGGTAGTATTCCAATGGAATAACCTGATAAATAATAGGTAATATTGAAGTCTTATTACCTACCCATGTTACGGGTGTTTTGATATTATCCACCTCCTGTGGCAATATCAATCGCCCCTGAAACGACAAAAAGCCGTTGATTAAATTAAAAAATCTAACCAACGGCTTATATATATATGAAAACCGATATCAGTCGTTTGGAACGATTGATATCAGTTGTTATTTTTATTATGTTTTACTGTTTTCGTTGACCTGTTTAATTATCTTTCCTATTTCAGATATTACATTCACTGTAACAGCATTTCCGGCTTGTTTATAAAGCTGGGAATCCGACATTCCTGTTGCAAGGACTTTATCAAACTGCTCATCTGTAAAGCCTTGCAATCTCCAACACTCTCTTGGAGTAAGCTTTCTTATTCTGCCGATATGAATTTTCTTTTCCTTATCCACGAATACAACAAGGGGATGTTCCTCATCATCTGTAAGGTTGTAATCTTCTATGAACACAGCAGAATGTTCTCCTTTTCTATTGCTGATGTCGGATGCGTGACGGGCTGTAATGCACCTTGCAATTTCGGTCATTTTAGGGTCAGGGTTCATATCAATAAAGTAATATGCCTGAGTTTGGGATGTTGTAAGGGTGTGTGCAACTTGGTTTCCAACTCGTCCACGCCTTGAATTTTGTCCCAAAAAAGCTGTATCAATGCTGTCACCGGGATAGGCAATTTGGTATCCGTCCTTGGTATTTACCTTTATCGGAAGTCCAAATTCCTCTATGCTATACAGACCTGTTCTGCCACCAAAGCCACCGGCATTACTTGTTAATGTAATACTTGTTCCTTCTGAGGAATATATGCGGTCACCTTCTTTGCCCGGGTATCTTTGTACAGTAGTTTTAGAATTTGTCTGCGTGAAAGATAATACTTGTCCGGCACATTTTTCTCTATGAAATCCGATAATATACAATCTTTTTCTGGATTGCGGAACTCCGAAATTTTTGCTGTTAAGCACTTGCCATACGACATCATACCCCAATTCGTCCAACGAACTGAGGATTGTTTTAAATGTCCTGCCTTTGTTATGACTAAGCAGTCCGGGTACATTTTCAAGGAACAGATACTTAGGTCTTTTAACGGAAGCAATTCTTGCAATTTCAAAGAACAGCGTTCCTCTGGTATCTTCAAATCCTTTCCTTTGTCCTGCAATTGAAAAAGACTGACAATGGAATCCTCCTGTAATAAGGTCGATATGGGGTAACTGTTCGGGTATGATTTTTCTTGCATCTTCAAAGTAAAGTTCGCCTCCTGTATCATACATTGCTTCATATACCTGCTTTGCATATTTGTCGATTTCACAATATCCTATGCATTCAAAACCGCCGATGGCTTCAAGACCTGAACGGAAACCGCCTATACCGGCAAACATATCAAAAAATTTGATTGCCATAAATCTTCATACCTTTGAAGATTTGTTTTATACTCACCTCACTGTTTCATAATCATTTCATTATCTTCATCAAGCGTTTCTTCTTCAACTGCTGATGAAGATTGGTTTTCAGCTTCAATTTCTTCCTGCGAAAGTTTTCTGAATACATCTTCACTGGGAACAACACCAAGAGAACGACCGTTGTCCCAATCAGGAAAAATCGTACCCATATCATCTACGGCTCGAACTGTACCTCTTGTACCGGATGGCACAGGAGAATATGGGTCGTTCATACAGATAAGCTCGATTCTTGTGCCGGGTGGATACATCTGCTTAACGCTTGCAGCAAGTCTGCGCTTTCTATCAAATTTATTCAAGTTTATTACCTCCATAATTGAATTCGTAATCTTGTTGAATTTAAGTAGGACTTCTGATTTTTGTTTTCATATGTCTAACCTCCGTTATTAAATTTTTTGTTGTCATCAGATTTGATGTCTTTTCTTTTATGACTACTTTCATTATCAAAAGAGTAATCGTTACGCCTATCAAAGTTAGGCTTTTGTTTCATTTGTCGCTCAAACTTTCTAAGTTCAGGTGTGTCTGTAAAGTACATTAAAATCTCCCTTTCTTTGTAAAATAAAAAAAGCAACCGTCTTAATCTAAATTAAAACGATTGCAATAAAAAAAGAGCCGAAATTATATTTCTATAAAATCGGCACTATTAATGATATTATTAAATTGTATTTTCGAGGGTTCAAATCTCCAAAAGTGGGAAAAGGGTAAAAAAACATCTACGGTTATGTCTTTAAAAATCACTGGAGATATAACAAAAAAAGCCCGATTTTATCGGACTTTTTTGTGGTTATATCTTTTTTGCACAACCATTATGGTGGGAGAAGGTGGATTCGAACCACCGAAGTCAGTGACAACAGATTTACAGTCTGCCCCCTTTGGCCACTCGGGAATTCTCCCATATGTAAAGCCTACTGCCTAAACAGTAGGCTTCTTTTGGAGCTGGTGGACGGACTTGAACCCCCGACCTGCTGATTACAAATCAGCTGCTCTACCAACTGAGCTACACCAGCGTTTTTCGCTGTTTCACAAGAGATTTTGTTTTGTTTTTGTATCTCTCGTTGACTGCTCATATATAATACCATACGAGGTTCCAAATGTCAACACTTTTTTCAAACTTTTTTAAAAAATTTCAAAAAAGTTCTTCAGTCCCGCAAAAGCGGCTTAAATCCCTTTTTCCTTTGTATATAAAAATAAAAAACACCGCAAAGGATGTTTTTTATTTTTTGGCCCACCCGAAGTACTCTTTCTTATTCTTTTACTCTCTGCCTCGTATATAACGGCTTGTTCTCAATTATAATATCATCAACGCTCCTCCCTAAAAACAGTCCACCGGACTGTTTTCTTAACGGTCGGCTTCAAATCCCTTCGTTTTCTTTGTATATAAAAAATAAAAAACACCGCAAAGGATGTTTTTTATTTTTTGGCCCACCCGAAGGGATTTGAACCCCCATTCTCCAGAATCGGAATCTGTTGCGTTATCCAATTGCGCCACGGATGGATATTCAGCCGTATTTTCATACGGCTTTTTATATTTAATTAATCTGAAAGTTCTTCCCAAATTGCATACTGTTCTTCCTGTTCATTCTGCAATTCTTCGAGTTTATTTGTAAGTTCAATAAGTTTTTCGTAATCAGCCGCTACTTCCTCGCCTGACAGCAATTCCTGTGTCTGCGCTATTTCTTCATCAAGTCTTTCAATTGCCTCTTCCGCTTTTTTAAGTCTTGTCTGTTTTTTGCGTTCTTCACTCTGTCTTTGCTTTTGCAGGAAGTAATCATTCTGCGGTTTTTCTTTTTTGACCGCCGCTGTCTTAACTTCGGTCTGCTCGGTTCTTATATGCTCAACATAATAATCGTAATTGCCAAGATATTCGGTTATACCGTTCTTATCAAGCACAAGCACTCTATCTGCCAACTTATTGATAAAATAACGGTCATGGCTGATTATGAGCAAAGTACCGCTATAGTCGGCAAGTGTTTTTTCGAGTTCTTCTCTTGACGCCGAATCAAGGTGGTTTGTAGGCTCGTCAAGCAAAAGGAAGTTACTGCCCTTAAGCATAAGTTTTGCAAGCGAAATTCTCGCTCTTTCGCCGCCGCTCATTTTTGAAAGAGGTTTAAATACCTCGTCACCTCTGAAAAGGAATGATGCAAGCGCACTTCGTACCTCTGTTTGAGTCATCTGAGGAAAAGTATCCCATATTTCATCTACGGCGGTATTTTCAAGGTTAAGGTTTTGCTGTAACTGGTCAAAGTAACCTACCGTTACATTTGTACCGTACTCGTACTCGCCGCTGTCCTGCGGGCATTTTCCCGTTAAAATTCTGAACAGAGTTGTTTTTCCGCAGCCGTTACCGCCGAGAATAAATACTTTCTCGCCCTTTCTGATATGTATGTTTACATCAGAAAACAGCTTTTTATCTCCGAAAGATTTTGAAAGATTACTGCACATAAGAACATCATTGCCGCTTTCAATCTTCGGAGTAAATCTCATTTTTACGGTATCAAGCTCGCTTTCGGGTTTAACAAGCTGAGCCTTTATGCGGTCTGCCTCTTTCTGCTTGCTTGCGGCGGTGATAAAGTTTCTCTCTCTGCCCCAGCGTTTCTGCTGTTCTACTATGCCCTCTATACGCTTAATTTCGTTTAAGTCATTTTCATATTTATTCTTTAAAGACTCGTTATATGCCTCTTTTTTCTTGATAAATTCAGAGTACGAACCTTTATAGCACATTGTTTTGCAGTGCTCAAGTTCAATCGTCTTGTTTGTAACATTGTCAAGAAAATATCTGTCATGACTTATTATAATCATTGCGCCCTTAAAGTCACGCAAAAAGCTCTCAAGCCAATTTACTGCGCTTATATCAAGGTGGTTTGTAGGCTCGTCAAGCAAAAGGAAGTTGCTTTTTGAAAGCAAAAGTTTTGCAAGGCTTAATTTTGAACGCTGACCGCCGCTTAAATTTCCGACAGGCATATCAAGTTCTGCCTCTGTAAAGCCGAGCCCGAGCAAAGCCGAGCGTGTGCGGCTTTTGTATGTAAGTCCGCCAAGTCTTTCAAACTCGTCAATAAGCCTTGTCTGGCGCTCTACAAGCGCATTTAAGTCGCCGTCTTTATTTTCTATCGCATTTGTTACTTCGGCTATCTCCTGCTCTGTATCGGTCAAATAATCGAACACGGACAGCAGTTCGTTATAAATGCTGATTCGTGGATTATTGCAGGCATGCTGCTCCATATAGCCGACAACAGTATCCTTGGCAAAAACCACATTGCCCGATGTAGGTGAAATTTCGCCGTCCAATATTTTAAAGAGAGTTGTTTTGCCCACGCCGTTTGCACCGATAAAGCCAACTTTATCCCTTGACTCTACCTCAAACGATACATCGGTAAACAAATTTCTTTCTATAAATGTCATTGTAAGATTACTTACAGATAATGCGGGCAAAAACAACACCTCCGTCTTTACTCATTCTCTATTATTTTACATTAAAATATAAAAAAGAGCAATACAAAATTGAAAATATGCCAAAGATTTACGAGCATATATATAGAAATACCCACATACAGCATTATGTTTATTATAATACTGTCGCCTGCGTTCGCCCATTTGTTTACCAAACAGCTCAACAGAATTACCGCAAGGGGAATTACTCCCTTGATTATAATTGTCTGCCAAAAATTGTTTAAAACAGGCTGCATAACAGGATTAGCCTCTGCAAAGTATCCGCTTGCAAGCAAAGCCTCAGTGCATATCCAATCCGTTATATTGAGAAAATACAGAAAAAACATCTTTTGATAAAAGGTGAATTTTATCCTTTTGGGTTTCTCTGCTTTTTTAACCGCTATGTTTATTGCCTCTGACATTAAAAATCACCTCACAACTATTATTTGCTGTGAGGTGGTTAAATATTACGATTTTTTCCATGCAGACGGTGCAAAAAGGAGCAAGAGCGGGTAAATCTCAAGTCTGCCTGCCAACATATCGAAAATAAATACTATCTTTGACAAAATGCTGAAATCGGCATAATTTCCTACAGGGCCAACCGCACCAAGGCCCGGGCCCGTATTGTTAAGATTTGCCGCTACCGCCGTAAAACTTGTTGTAAAGTCCATATTGTCTATGGAAACAAGCAAAAAGCTAATGGCAAACACACCTATATAAAGCACCAAATACATTGAAGTGGTACGCATAATATCGTGATTTACTGCCTTGCCGTCCATTTTTACGAGTTTAACATTTCGTGGGTGTACAAGGAGAGAAAATTCCTTTCTTACCTCCTTAAAAAGCAGGATAATACGGGAAATTTTAAATCCGCCGCCCGTACTGCCCGCCGAAGCACCGATAAATGTAAGAATTATAATAACCGTTTTTGAAAGTTCAGGCCATTTATTAACATCGGTAAGTCCGAAACCTGTTGTAGAAATAATTGATGATACATAGAAAAAGCTCTGATGGAAAGCGTCATACGGCTTGTAAATCGAGCTGATATTAAATGCAATAATTGCAGTTGAAACCGCTACTATTCCAAGGTATATCCACAATTCCTCAAATTTGAGCGATTGTTTGAATTTTCTTGCAATAAGACAGAGATATACCGAGAAATTTATGCCGAACAAAAGCATAAACACGGCAATTACAGTCTGCACATAATAGCTCTCAAAAGCCGCTGCGTTGCTGTTATATATTCCGAATCCGCCTGTACCGGCAGTTGAAAAACTTGTGTTTATTGCCTCAAATACATTAAGACCGCCAAACAAAAGCAAAATAAACTCAAGTGCGGTAAGAGTAATATAAATGCCGTAGAGCATAGTGGCATAATTTCTCATTCGAGGTACAGCCTTGCCTATGATAGGACCGGGGCTTTCTGCTTTCATAAGAAAAATATTCTGCTGTCCGCCGAGTTTAGGGATTATTGCGAGCAAAAAGACGATAACACCCATACCGCCTAACCAGTGAAGAAAACTTCTCCACATAAGCATACCTTTGCTAAGCGCCTCTACATCATTGAGAATTGTTGCGCCGGTTGTAGTGATACCCGATACGGTTTCGTAAAAAGCATCTATAAAAGACGGGATTTCTCCGCTAAGCCAAAACGGCATACAGCCTACAAGCGAAAGCAAAATCCAACTAAGCGCCGTTGATGCAAAACCTGCTTTTTGGTAAAGCACCATATTTTTAGGCTTTTTAACCTTTATAGCAAGTACACCGAGTATTGCGCTTACAACACCGGTAAGCACAAAATACCACGCCTCTTTTTCACCGTAAATTAAAGATGTAATTGTGCCTATCTGCATTGCAACGGCATCAACTATAAGCACCCAACCCAAAATATAAATAATACTTCGTTTATTCATAGTTATTTAACCTCAATGCTTTAAAATATCATCAAGGTCGCTAAGGCCTTTATGCTTAGTAATTACAACTACGGTATCGTCACACATAATTTTATCGCTGCCTTGCGGAAGTATAATTTTTCCGTGACGATTAATGCTGATAACCTGCAAGTTATCTTTTAAATTAAGTTCCTGCAAAGGAATACCCGTTACTCTTGATGTACTGCGCACTCTGAATTCAAGCGCCTCTACAGCGTCATCATTGAGTTTGTACAATGTTTCTACATTACTGCCGAGTGAATTCTGCATTGCACGGATATAACTTGCAATATACTCGCCCGTAAGATTTTTAGGGTGAATAATAGTTTTTATTTTTAAGTTGTGAAGAATTGAGTCAAAAGAAGTATTGTTTACCTTTGTAATAATCTTTGCCTTTGACACACTCTGAATATACAGCGAAATGAGAATATTCTCCTCGTCATAGTCCATAAGTGCAGCCACACCGTCGGCGTGTTCAACACCTTCGCTTAAGAGAAGATCCTGATCCATACAGTCACCTTGAATAACAACGGCCTCGGGAAGTATGTTTGTAAGTTCCCAACAACGATCAGAATTTTTTTCAATAATTTTTACGCTTGCACCCGAAGCAATAAGGTTTTTGGCAAGATAGAACGAAATCTTACCTCCGCCAAGCAAAATCACATCTCGGCTTTTACCGATTGATACGCTGATACGCTTAAAGAATTTTGCCGCCACATCGGCCTTTGACGCAACAGAAATTCTGTCACCACCAAGCAGCACAAAGTCACCGTTAGGAATAAATACCTCGTTACCTCTTTCGACAAGGCAAATTCTGACTTTACCTTTTAAAATATCAATCTGGCTTATCTTTTTATTCGCTATTGAAGAATTCTCGGGAAGAGCGACTTTTATAAGTTCAACCGAGCCTCTGGAAAAAGTGTCAATTTCAAGAGCACCCGAAAATCTGAGAAGTCTGCTCATTTCTTTTGCCGCCGTAAGCTCCGGATTGATAGACATTGAAAGACCGAGAGTATCTTTAACACGGTGAATATCCGCCGCATATTGCGGATTTCTTACTCTTGCAATAGTGTGTGTTGTACCCGCAGCTTTTGCCATAAGGCAGGTATAAAGATTTACTTCATCGAGAGCCGCCGCCGCAATAACAAGGTCAGCCTTTTCCGCCCCAGCCTCCGCAAGCACCTCATACGATGCACCGTTACCCTCTATTCCCATAACATCAAGGGAATTAGAAAGATTTTGCACAGCGTTGCGGTCAATATCAACTACAACAATGTCGTGCCCCTCCGCATTAAGCTGGGACGCTATAGATGTGCCGACTTTACCGCATCCGACAATTACTATCCTCATATTATTACCTCATAAAATTAATTGGACAAAATATGTCAATTATAATTCTAACTAATCATACACCAATTAAATATGAAAATCAATACATACTCGTTAAAATCTCTGTTTATTGAAGTTACAAATCCGTTACAAATCAAAAAGCCCGAAAATTATCTGATTTTTATAAATTCAACCGCTTAAATACAAAAGGCGGCATATAAAGGAACTGTTTTTTTATTATCTTCATATCCAAAATTCTTAGCAGAAAGTTTTATTGCATATTTAGGATTGAATTTTTTCATATATATGCCAAGGCTCTTGGCTTTTGTATTGTCAGCAGACTTTACCTCTATAGGAATAATATCCGAAGCTCGCTGTATTATAAAATCTATTTCAGCGCCCCTGTCGGATTCCCAATAATATGTCTTATGTCCGTTAATTGTCAACTGAACATTAACATAATTCTCTGTCATTCCGCCTTTGAATTCATTAATTTCATCAACCATATAAAGTATATCGTTAGCAGATAAAGATTTTTTTGCGCATAAAAGCCCCGAATCCGATACATATATTTTAAAAGAATCAATATCACGATAATTTTCAAGCGGCTTTTTTATTTGTTCGGCTTTATAAACCTGTGAAACTATGCCCGAAAGATTGAGCCATTCAATTGCATTTTCAAATTCAGATGCTCTTCCGCCTTTTTTTATTAGCTTATATTGAAATCTTGTATTCTTTTTTGAAAGTTGGACGGTAATATTATCATAGGCGAGCCTTGTCTTTTTTATCTCATTGAGATTATTATATTTGCTCATATCATTAAGATAACTTGCAAGAATTGTGTCTTGATTATGTCGAACAAGCACATAATCTTTTGTTTGTGCAAAAAGTGAAACACATTCAGGCATTCCGCCGACTACAAGATATTGACGATATAACTGCATACATATATCATGCAATGCCGCCGGCATAGGTGCATTGCTTTCAAATGATTTTCTTATCATTTCCGTCAGGTCTTTGTTGCCCATTGCTATCATAAATTCTTCAATATCCATAGGATACATAGTTTTGATATCCACTTTGCCTACAGGAAAAGAAAAAGTTGAACGATTGACGGCTACTCCAAGCAAACTGCCTGCAACAATTATATGATATTGAGGAGCATTTTCGCAAAAATATTTTAGTGAAGTCAGTGCTCTTTCGCATAATTGTATTTCGTCAAATACAATCAAAGTTTTTTCACTTACAATTGTTACTCCCGCAATATGCGATAAAATAGGAATTAGATAATCGGGGGTTATATTTTCATCAAAAGTTTTATTTAATGACGGATTAGTTTCAAAATTAAAATATGCTACATTTTCATAATATTCTCTGCCGAATTCAAGCACTGTATATGTTTTTCCAACCTGTCTTGCCCCCTGCAAAATTAACGGTTTTCTATACTTACTTTCTTTCCATTTCTTTAAATACTCCATAATTTTTCTGTACATAAGCCAATCCTCCTTCAATCATAATTATATTATAACATTTATTCGTGTAAAAACAAGTGAAATATATCGAGATTTTTACATTAAATTGCATAAATAGTTATCAGAAATTTCATTATTTTACACTTATGTTTTCAGATAAACAAAAAAGCCCTCAAAAGAGAGCTTTTATACTGTTACGGCATTCCTACTATATAATAAACAAGTACAGAAGAAACGCTGAATACCGTTACAAGAGTGTAAATTGCACCTCTTGCAACAGATTTATATTTTTTGTCTGAAGCTTTGCCTAAATACTGCACCGCAAGTCCCGTAAAGAATGCTCCGAGTATTATAAGCGGTACTGCATATCTTATGTTTTCTGTACATACAAATGGGAATTGGAAACAGAAAATATAATATGATACAAAGAATACTGCATATATCAAAGCAATAAATATTTTATGTACATTGTTAAGGGCTGAATTTTTCCTTTTACAAAAAGCATAAATCATTGCCGCAAATCCGAATATTCCGATAAGAACCGCAGACCAGAACAAAATAATGTTAAACCCTGCAATTTTCGGATAATTGTTTGTGTTTATAAGTTCGTCAAACATTGATGTCTTGAACAATGCCACAAGCGGGTTGTACTCGTTATATGACGCACCGTAGGTGACAAACTGATCGCCTACATTTGCATACTGATTTAAACCGAAGTCAAACAGTCTTTTTGCATACGGCAAATTTCCGATATACTGGTCGCTTGTAATTGAAAGTGCCGGCACATAGGTAAGCGGTACTCCGAATTTCAAAAGATTTCTTACCTGCCACCACAGTGCAAGAGGCGCACACACAACGCCAAAGCATAGAAATTGAACGAGGTACTTTTTAAAGTCCTTTAAATTCTTAAAGAAAACATATAAAAATACAAACGCAATTGCAGGTGCTACCATCCATACGGAAAGCTTTGTCATCATTCCCAAGCCAACACAAAGAGAAATTGCCATAATTCTCGGGAAAGTCGGATTTTTATACCAATAAAGCGTATTTAAAACAGCCGCAAGCATAAAGGCAATCGAAAGAATATCGTTGTTTACGCTGCCTGCCATTATGTAGAAAGTAGGACAGAAAGCCACTATTGCGACTGCACATACAAGACCTCTGCCTTTTAAACCCAATTGTCTGAAAATCTTATATGAAAGAACCATACAGATTGATGAATAGAAAAGTGTGAGAATCTGCACATTTTCGCCCGCAGCATAGTAATCTATACCTAAAAATGTCTGCAAACGCATCCATAATGCCGCTATGATATGGTGGAACGGAGGATGATAGAACTGCCAGTAATTTCTTACATCAAAATCAGGCAGATTAAAGTTTTCGTAAAAATATCTTATATATCCGCAATGACCTATTTCCATATCGAAATTTCCGACATCGTGTTGTCTTACCGAAATATCGGTATAAAGCACATAGGCAAGCCTTAACACAAAGCCGAGTGCAAAAATTACAACCACAAAAGCCTTATCCGTCAGTCTGTCTGTACAGGCAAGGTAAATAAGCACAAGCGCCGACACAAGCAAACCGTAATTCAGAATATGAAAAGCCGTTGAACCTTTCATAAGTATTATTAAAAACAGCCCTATCGCACCTGCAAATGAGGCGACAGACATAAACAAAGCCATCTTTTTTCTGCTGTCGTCATCGGTTGTGTTTTTTGAACTGAAATAAATTCCGACAGGAACTCCCGCAAATAATACAATGAGCATAGGAACAATCGCAAATATCGGCAAAAGACTTCCGAATGATGTGCTCGTTGTAATAACCGTGCTTGCGAGGCACAATATTGCAACCGCAATGTACGGATGTGAAGTTACAAATTTTATAAAACCGTTGCAAGGATGATTTTCCCTTTGTACAAGGCTGTGCTCATCCTGCACCAAATGGTTAGGTTTAAATTCCATCAGATTACCTCCAAAACCGATTACTTTGTTTCGTGGTATTCTTTTTCGGTATTTACATTCCAAATTGTGCCCTTGTCTGTTTTGCCTGCCTTTATAGCTTCTGCGGCACGGATAGCGGTAAGCATAGAGTGGTCCATATTATTGTAACGATGCTGACCGTTTCTGCCGATGCAGTAAAGGTTTGTGTATGTATCAAGATACTTGATAAGCTCGTCCATTTGAGCATAAGTATCAAAATAAGCGGGATAAGCCTTTTTGATTTTCTCACGGTGAGAGTCGAGAACTTCGCTTGAACTGATAACGCCCATTGATTCAAGTTCTTTTGTAGCAAGCTTAATGCACTCTTCATCGCTTAAATTCCAGAAATCGTCTCCCTCGGCGCAGAAATATTCAAGTCCGATCCATACTGTATTTTCCGGGTCTTCCACCATATACGGCGACCAGTTGTTGAAAATCTGAATTCTGCCGAGTTTTACGCTGGTTTCCTGAACATAAATCCAGCAATCGGGTACGATATTGTTAAGAGTTTTCATCTTGGTTTCATTCTTAAGGTTAAGTTTATTAACAAGAAGTCCGACCGTAACAAAATCTCTGTAAGGAAGATTCTCTGCAATATACTTAATCTCCTTTGAAGGCTCATCGCCTGTCATACCTGCAACAAGGTCTTTAACAGGCATTGACGATACAAAAATATCGCCCTCAATAGTCTTTTCGCCTTCGGGAGTATTGCAAACAACGGCTGTAATCTTACCGTCTTTGCATACAATATTCTTTACACTGTGATTTTTAAGAAGTTTTGCGCCTCTTTCAATCGCTCTGTCAGTAGCAATCTCCCAAAGCTGTCCCGGACCGTACTTTGGATACCAGAACTGCTCAATAAGCGAGGTTTCCACCTCTTTTGATGATTTTTTGCCGCCGAATGCCTTTGAGAACATATCCTTTAATACGGCTCTGATTGAAAGTCCCTTTACACGCTGTGAACCCCAATCGGCTGAAATTTCACTCGGATGTCTGCCCCACAGCTTTTCTGTATAGCCCTCAAAAAACATTGAATAAAGCACCTTACCGAAACGGTTAATGTAGAAATTCTCAAGAGAATCTTCGGGCTTTTTGAACATTACGGATTTAAGATAGCTGAAACCTGCTTTCATTGTGGTGAGAAAGCCCATATTTTTAATTGTTGCCGCCGACATTGTAACGGGGTAATCAAAGAAGTGCTTGTTATAGTAAATTCTTGAAACTCTGTCACGCACAAGAATAACCTTGTCGTCCTTTTCGGGGTCAGGGCCGTTTTCAACCAGCGGCTTTTCTCTGCCGAGAATTTTATCGTCAAAAGACGGCTTGCCCTGTACAGGCATAAGCTCGCTCCACCAATTCATTACCTCGTCGCTCTTTGAGAAAAAGCGGTGACCGCCGATGTCCATACGGTTGCCGTTGTAGCGTACCGTTTGAGAAATACCGCCTATACGCTCTGTTTCCTCAAGAATTGTAACATCATATTCGCCTTTTGTGTCTTTCAACAGCTCGTTTGCAGCTGTAATACCGGCAGGGCCTGCTCCAATAATAATTACCTTTTTCATTATTTTCCCTCTCTATTTCACAAAATTATTTTTTGCTCTTATCAAATAAAATAAATTTTCTGCCGCAGAAGTTCCATAAAAATACAACTACAGTAGAAACTATCTTGCCGATGTGGTAATACTGAATACCCCAAAGCCAGAAATACTTTGTTTCGCCGTTTACCACAGCAGATTCGCCGCCAAACACAAGACCTGTCGCAAGCGGATTTTGGAAAAGCCAGATAATTGCGGCATTAATTCCGAGACCGATTACACCGATAAGTGCAAAGGCAAGAAATTCCGCAAATCTGTTTTTTATTTTTGAATTTTTAAATATCCAAAATGTACTGAGCAGGTAATTTACCAACAAACCCGCAACAAAAGAAACGGTTGACGAAACCACGGGATAAACCGAGAAAACCTCTGTTAAAAGCGTCATTACGCCAAAATCAACAACAAAGGCAAAACCGCCTACAAAGCAATACCTGAAAAACTGAATAAAAGTATTGTCGGTATCACCGACAAACAAGTTCTTGATTTTCATATAATTTTCCTTTCGCACCGCAAAGCAGTGTTGTTTTTTCCACACTAAGCTATTATATAATTTTAATTCAAATAATACAAAAAGTCAATCTTTTACGCCATTTTTATACAAATTAACAGCAAAAAATAAATACCTCTGCAGCCAAAGCGCAACGGTATTTTGTGTTTAACGGATTTTATTTAAAATTATGATTTGCACTGTTAAGATTTTATAATCGCAACGGATAGTTTAGTGGTTTTCAAGCGTTGTCACTCGATTATCACTTTACTAAACCTTAATAAAAAATCAGGTCAGAGGTTATCACATTTTTACGACATTCTCTGACCGAACTTTTATAATTTTGATTGCGAAAAGTTATACTGTTACGCGCTTTTTGCTTGTTTTTGCCTGTTTAATTTAAAATCTGTTTTGCTCCTTAATGGCACGCTCCATATCTCGTTTTGCAGAGCGTTTTGCCATATCCTCTCTCTTATCGTAAAGTTTTTTACCTTTGCACAGACCCACCTGCACTTTAACCTTGCTGTCTTTAAAATAAAGACTTATCGGTATAAGCGAATAGCCCGTCTGTTTTATAATACCAAAGAGGCGGTTGATTTCTTTTTTGTGCATAAGCAGTTTGCGCACACGCATTGGGTCACGATTAAAAATATTGCCGTGGTCATAGGGAGAAATATGCATTCCGTTTATGAAAATTTCGCCCTCAACTATAGAGCACCAACTGTCCTTAAGGTTTACTCTGCCTGCACGGATTGATTTTACCTCTGTTCCGCAAAGCTCAATGCCTGCCTCAAAAGATTCTTCAATAAAATAATCGTGATGTGCCTTTTTGTTCTGCGCTACTGTTTTTAATGAAGCCATTATATTTCACTCCTGCCTTCAAGAGCCTTTGCAAGTGTGTATTCATCGGCATACTCAAGATCTCCTCCGACGGGGATACCGTAAGCAAGTCTTGTAACCTTAACTCCGAGCGGTTTTAACAGCTTTGAAATATATAAAGCTGTTGCATCACCCTCTACGGTCGGGTTTGTTGCCATAATAACCTCTTTAACATCATCTCCGTTAAACCTTGCCAAAAGCTGTTTTATGGTAATGTTATCGGGGCCGATTCCGTTAAGTGGAGAAATTGAGCCGTGCAAAATATGATACACACCGTTGTACTCGTGTGTTTTTTCGATTGCTGAGGCGTCACGGGGAGTTTCAACCACACAAATAACCGACTTATCTCTTGCGGGATTTGCACATACGGGACAAAGTTCTTTATCCGTAAGATTACAGCACTCTGCGCAATAATGGATTTTTGTGTGAGCATCAGTCACAGCCTTTGCAAGTGCCTCTGCGTCTGTTTTTGACAGGTTAAGCACATAATATGCAAGTCTTTGCGCTGTTTTGTGACCGATACCGGGCATTCTTTCAAACTGCTCCACCAACACTTCGAGGGGAGCAACATTATAATTAGACATTATTAAAACATTCCCGGAATGTTAAGTCCGCCTGAAATAGTTTCCATTGTGTCTTCCTTTTCCTTACGGGCAGCTCTTAAAGCCTCGTTTGTAGCTGCAATAATAAGGTCGGAAAGCATCTCTACATCTTCGGCATCAACAACATCAGGAGAAATATCAATCTTTGTGAGTTCCATCTTACCTGTTAATGTTACGCTTACTGCGCCGCCGCCCGATGTAGCTGTGTATTCTTTTGCCTCAAGCTCCTGTGAAGCCTGTTCCATATCGTCCTGTAACTTTTGAGCCTGACGAGCGAGCTGCTGAATGTTGTTTGCGCCACCGTTGCCGTAGCCCTTTGGTAATCTTGCTTTCATATTAAAAACATCCTTTCAATTACATATTTATTCTTGTGTTATTTCTACTCCGCTGCCCTCAAGGCTTTGCACAAGAGAGTTGAGCGGGTCTGTTTTTTCAACTTTTTTAGGTGTTGACCTTTTATAAGGCCCGAGGCTGTAATTTTTGCCTGTCAATTCAAGCAAAGTCTGCTTTATTTCTGCTCTTCTGCCGTTTTGTCTTAACAAATCAAACGCAAGCTCATTGTTTGTGTCAATCAAAAGGTAATTTCCGCTTTCGTAAGCTGTCGAACCTGCAAAGGCAGCCGCTATTGACCTTGAAACCGATTTCAGGCTGTCAACTACTTCTACCCATCTTGCAAAAGGCACTGCATTATCGTAAAGTTCGTCAAGGTTTACGCTTGCTCTCTGTGCAACAGGCTTAACCTCCGGTGCAGGCTTTGCAACAGGTGCTTTCTTGTGCTCCGGTTCGGGTTTTGCAAACGGTTCTTCAACTTCGTTCTGTGTATTCGGTACACTTGCCGATTGCGCAGCTTCCGCCTGTACGCTCTGCTGTGCAGGCTGTGCGTAATTTACGGTAATTCCACGCTTTACCGCTTTTTCAAGTGCAGTAACTCTTGCGGTCAATGCCTCTACCGTGCCATCAAGTTCGGTTGCCGACAGCTTTACAAGAGCCATCTCAAGCTCTGTTCTGTCGCCTGTTCCCCTGCCCATTCGCTGATATGCCCTTGAAAGCACATCCATATAGAAAACTATATCTGCAAGCGAAAGATAATCCGACTGCGTAACCGCCTGCTCAAACTCATCGTCCGACATTATCAGAATATCTCTCGGATTTTTGATTGTTTTAATAAGCATCAATGCTCTGAAATGTTCAACAAGTTCATCACAAAGCCTTGCCATATCCTTTGACTCGGAATACAGCCTGTCTATTATCTCAAGCGACTTTGTGGGATTCTTGTTAATTATAGCCGTTGCAAGTTCAAAAAGATATGTTTTGCTTACAAGTCCCGCCGCATTGCGGACTACTTCCTCATCAATATGAGAACTTACGGCAAGACAACTGTCCAAAAGCGAAAGTGCGTCACGAAGTGCGCCGTCTGCAACAGATGCAAGCATAAGCGCCGCCGACTCGGTAATCTCTGCATTTTCCTGCGAAACCACATACTCTACTCTGTCTGCTATTGCCTTAGGCGGTATTCTGTGAAAATCAAATCGTTGACATCTTGAACGGATTGTCTGCGGCAGCTTGTGAACCTCGGTAGTGGCAAGTATAAAAATTACATGCTCGGGCGGTTCTTCAAGCGTTTTAAGAAGAGCGTTAAAAGCCTCTGTGGTAAGCATATGTACCTCATCGACAATATACACCCTGTATTTGCACTTTGCGGGCTTAAACTGTACCTCGTCAATTATCTGACGAATATCATCAATTTTACGGTTAGATGCGGCGTCCATCTCGACAATATCAAGAATACTTCCGTCATCAATACCCTTGCAGATTTCACATTCGCCGCAAGGATTGCCGTTTTGCGGATTAAGACAGTTTACAGCCTTGGCAAGAATTTTTGCGCAGGTGGTTTTGCCTGTTCCTCGTGAGCCTGTAAAGAGGTAAGCGTGGTTAAGTCTGCCGGACGAAACCTCGTTTTGCAAAGTCGAGGTAATATGCTCCTGTCCCGAAACATCGGTAAACACGGCAGGTCGCCACTTGCGGTAAAGCACACGGTACATACAAAACACCTCTCTTCAATAAAAAATGCAAGCCGTCAGCCGAATATTATACGGCATCATGCAAATAAGTGAACGACAGACTTACTGCATCGCATCGGCAATACTGCTTAATGCTGCTCGGTTCCCCGCCTGACATGATTCACAGACCCCAATCGTACAGGGCCTGCCGCTCACTTAATTGCACGCTTAACTGGCTTGCAATTACTTTGTAAGTATAGCATAAATTTTCAACAAAATCAATACCTTTTTAATAAAAATGCAAAAGGTCGGCAATTTCAACAATTACCGACCGAATATTTTTACATATAAATGTTATATTCAAATTTACTTTTTAACTTTTTCCTTATACATTACAGTAAATGCTCTGAAAATTATAGAGCCTACGCCGTTTGCGACAGATACTGTTAATATGTAAACAAACATTTTCGCAACCTGTTCAAGTGATGACGCTGCATAAGAAAAATAACAAATATCTGCAATACTGTGTTCAAAGCCTGCAAATATAAAAGCGGGAATACCGAGGAAAATACCGAGATATTTGCCGAGCGGACTGCTGTTTGCGCTGTAATTTTCTACAACAATATACATAATCATACCGCAAAAAATACCGAGAATAAATGTCTGCAAAAAATTCTGCGAAAGTTTATTTTCAGCAAGAACAATAGCTGCCTCGTTATATTTAGGGTTTGCAAACCTCAGCGGAACTGTTGTTATAAGGCAACCGACAAGGTTACCGAGCCAAATCATAAGGCAATTCGGATTATTTTTTGTAGGAATAACATAGCCGATTTTGCCTGTAAAAAGATTAAACCCAAAAGCACATATACCAAAAAGTCCCAGGCAGAACAAAATTGAACCGAATACTTTATTTTCAGATGAAATAAATGCTGTAACACCCAATCCAATCATCACGCCGGCAGGTACAGACTTTAAAAATGTGTTCCAATTACTCATATTATAACCCCTTGTTATATACTTTGTATAAATCCGAACTCAAAACGAGAGGTCACAGAAAAAACTCTGCGACCTCCCTAATTGCATTAACCGAAAGGTTTATTATTTATTTAATCCCTCGTAAACTGCAACTGCACATGCAACTGTAGCGCCTACCATCGGGTTGTTACCCATGCCGATAAGACCCATCATCTCAACATGAGCAGGAACTGAAGATGAACCTGCAAACTGAGCGTCACCGTGCATTCTGCCCATTGAGTCTGTAAGACCGTATGAAGCAGGACCTGCGCCCATGTTATCAGGGTGAAGTGTACGGCCTGTACCGCCGCCTGAAGCAACTGAGAAATACTTAACGCCGTTCTCAATAGCCCACTTCTTGTATGTACCTGCAACAAGGTGCTGGAAACGAGTTGGGTTAGTTGAGTTACCTGTGATAGATACACCAACATTTTCGTGCTGCATAATAGCTACACCTTCACGAACATCGTCTGCGCCGTAGCAACGAACAGCAGCTCTTTCACCGTCTGAGAAAGCTCTCTCTTCAACGATCTTGAGCTCTGATGTAAAGTAATCAAACTGTGTCTTTACATATGTAAAGCCGTTGATTCTTGAAATGATGTAAGCTGCATCCTTGCCAAGGCCGTTAAGAATAACCTTAAGCGGCTCTTTTCTTGCCTTGTTAGCGTTACGAGCGATACCGATTGCGCCTTCAGCGGCAGCAAAACTCTCGTGACCTGCGAGGAATGCAAAACACTTTGTTTCATCTCTGAGGAGCATTGCGCCGAGGTTACCGTGACCACGACCAACATTTCTCTGCTCTGCAACCGAACCCGGGATACAGAAAGCCTCAAGACCGATACCGATGCACTCTGCAGCCTCTGCAGCTGTCTTTACGCCCTTCTTAATAGCTACCGCACAACCAAGTGTGTAAGCCCAACCTGCATTCTCAAATGCGATTGGCTGAACGCCCTTAACGATGTCATAAGCGTCAAAACCCTTGCTGTTGCAAAGCTCTCTTGCCTCTTCAAGATTTGCAATACCGTATTCGGCAAGGCACTTCTCAATTTTAGGCATTCTTCTTTCCATACTTTCAAATGTAACTGCCATTATAGTGTCCTCCTACCGAATTATTCTTCACGAGGGTCAATGTACTTAGCCGCATTATCAAAACGACCGTACTGACC
Organism: Ruminococcoides bili; assembly: GCF_040093295.1. NCBI lineage: Bacteria > Bacillati > Bacillota > Clostridia > Eubacteriales > Oscillospiraceae > Ruminococcoides > Ruminococcoides bili. Next base: position 19,404 of record NZ_JBBNJY010000004.1, on the reverse strand, counting down.
GATGTTGTTTTTGTAAGCTTCGTTTGGCTCTACACCGTGACGAATGTCCTCAAGCATCTTGCCAAGCTTTACGAACTGATAGCCGCAAACCTCGTCATTCTCATCAAGAGCTGTCTTGAGTACATAGCCCTCGGCCATTTCCATATAACGAACGCCCTTAGCGTTTGTGCTGTACATTGTACCAACCTGTGAACGGAGTCCCTTACCGAGGTCCTCAAGACCTGCGCCGATCGGAAGACCACCCTCTGAGAAAGCTGTCTGGCTTCTGCCGTAAACGAGCTGCTCAAAAATGTTTTTCATAGCTGTGTTGATAGCATCACAAACAAGGTCAGTATTAAGGCACTCGAGTAATGTCTTGTTAGGGAGAATTTCAGCAGCCATAGCAGCTGAGTGAGTCATACCTGAACAACCGATTGTTTCTACAAGAGCCTCTTCTACGATACCGTCTTTTACATTAAGTGTGAGCTTGCAAGCACCCTGCTGAGGTGCGCACCAGCCAATACCGTGTGAAAGACCTGAAATATCCTTAATATCATAGGATTTTACCCACTTACCCTCTTCAGGAATAGGTGCAGGACCGTGTTTTGGACCTTTTGCGACAGTGCACATCTTTTCTACTTCATTTGAATAAATCATGTGTACTTCTCCTTTCGATTATTGTTGAGCCTCTACACTCATACACATTTATTATAATGCGAAATATCGCATTTTTCAAGCATTTTTTACAAATTTTATCCTGCTTTTAATTTGTATATTTTGGATATATGTGTGGCATACTCAACAAAAAAGCACCTGTGCAAAGCAAAGCAATAGTCAGAATTTACTCTGTCATATCAAAAATTTTCACTGATAATTTTAAAAGTATTGCAATTTTAACATAAGTATAAAATATAGTTGAAATAATCAATAAATTATGCTATAATTTTTAGTATGAGCGTGTAAATACGCATATTGTAAAAAATATAATAAAAAGGCTGATGAGGATGAAAAAATTTTTCGAAAATAAGTTAAACACCGTACTCACTGTTATTCTGGGCGTGCTGATACTTGCACTTTTAGGTCACTCTGTAATTTCAGCTCTCACACCGCAGACAAAGAAACCCGCCGTATCTACTTCTGACACAGCATACAAAAGCCGTATTAATCCTAATATAACAAAAATTGCCACAGCAGACACCACAGCAAGCGAACCTACGGAGGCTGCTGCAACAAAGCCGACTAAACCGGCTTCAACACAGGCAACAACGGTAAAACCGTCAACCGCTCCTACAACTGTAAAGCCAACGACTGCCAAAGCGTCTACGGTTGCCACAACGCAAGCACCTACGGTACAATTTGCCACAGCAATTCCTGCCGCAGAACCTGCCGATTACAACGAGCAGTGGAACGCAGGCTATCTTGTAGCTATTGACAATCCGGACAAAACATACAAGAGCGGTCAGGTTACACTTTCGGATCACGACAGAGATTTGCTTGAAAGACTTTGTATGGGCGAGTTTGGCTCGGGTGGATTTGTCGGTGCATCACTTATCGCACAGTCTGTAAAAGACGCAATGTGCTTTGACGGATTTACAAGCGTTGATGCAATCATCAGAGATTATCACTACACAGGCAGTACGGACATTCCCGCAAACGACAATTGCAAACAGGCTGTAAGATATATTTTTGACGAAAACCACGATGCCGTTCAGCACAGAATACTTTATATGTATAACCCTCTCCTTGTTGCAAGCGAATTTCACGAAAGTCAGAATTACATTCTCACATACGAAGATGTAAGATTCTTTGACCGTTGGGGTTATTGATTTTACTCACCACGCCGATTATTTATAATAATTAAACTCCCTTTTGCAAATAATAGTGCAGAAGGGAGTTTTTTTATGATACGAAGAATCGGAGGTCACACGCTCGGCTTTGAAGAAATGCCGTCAATAATCGGTTACGCCTCGGTTGCGGGAAAGAAAGAGAGCGAAGGTCCTCTCGGCAAAGGCTTTGACAAGATTATTTATGACAGCTATAACGGTAAGAACACCTATGAACAGGCGGAAAGCACACTGCAATTTACCGCTGTAGAAACCGCAATGCAGAAAGCCGGTGTTAAAGCAGAGGACATCGACTACATTTTTGCAGGAGATTTGCTCAACCAATGTATATCGTCAAGCTTCGGTCTGCGTGATTTCAACATTGCTTACCTCGGGCAGTACGGAGCCTGTTCCACAATGGCTCAAGGCTTGCTTATGACGGCTGTATTTGTTGAGAGCAATGCGGCAAACACCGCTGCGTGCGTTACCTCTTCTCACTTTGCCTCTGCGGAAAGGCAGTACCGTTTTCCTCTCGAATACGGCGGAGTTCGCACACCGACCGCACAGTGGACTGTTACAGGTTCGGGATGTTGCATTGTAAGCAACGCTAAAAAGGGCGCTTGCATAGCTCGGGCAACGGCCGGAAAAATAGTTGACCTCGGCGTAACCGACGCTAATAATATGGGAGCAGCTATGGCGCCTGCCGCAGCACAGACATTCATTGATTACTTTGCCGACACAAATACAAAGCCGTCCGATTATGACGCTGTTTTTACGGGTGACTTGGGCTTGGTCGGCAGCAGGTCGCTCTATGATTTGCTTAGCCTTGAAAACATCGATCTTGAACCAAAGCATTATGACTGCGGTATGATGATTTTTGATTTAGAGGGACAGGATGTTCACGCAGGAGGTTCCGGCTGCGGATGTGCAGGTTCGGTATTTTGCTCGGAAATTTTAAATTCCGTAAACAATGGAAAATACAACAATATTCTTTTCATGGCAACAGGTGCGTTGATGAGTCCTACCTCATCGGGACAGGGTGAAAGTATCCCGTCGGTCGCTCATTTAATCAACATAAAATTAAGATAAATTTTATAAAAGCTCTGTTCAAAACAAAATTCTTGTGCTATAATAAAGATGTGTAAGGATATTGTTCAAAGTATAATAATTATTTGCTAAAATTATTAACATCTTTTGGAAATTTAACAGTATCAGCGTTGATTAGGAGTTTTGTTTTATGTTCGGGCGGATTCAAACAGTTGACAACAAAGTTCTATATAATATCAGCAGAATGCACAAGCCTGCTTTAACCAAAATTATGGTAGCTTCTTCAAGACTGGGAAATGCCGGCTTTGTATGGTGGGCGATCTGCATACCGTTCTTTGTTGTACCGGAGTGGAGAAAAACAGGCTTTAACTTTGTTTTTGCCCTCTGCCTTGCTCACCTTATGGGCGAAATCATTATTAAACATCTTGTAAAGAGGACACGCCCCTGTCATCTGCTTGAGGACGAGGAGCAGATTATAAACAAACCGAGGTTTTACTCATTCCCGTCAGGTCATACAACGGCGTCATTTGCGTTTGCAACAACGGCACTGTTAAGATGTCAGCCTGCGGCTTGTCTGCCGATTCTTTTCTTGGCATTTATGATTGGCTTTTCAAGAATTTACTTGAGAGTTCACTATCTTACAGATGTAGTTTGCGGTATGCTGCTCGGCTCAACCTGCGGAATTATCTCTGTAATGCTTTTCAATAATGTTTTCAGCTAAAATCAAATAAAAAATATGCACTCTTTGAGTTAATTCTCAAAGAGTGCTTTTTGTTTGCCATTAAAATGTAGGGCTTTATCAAAAGTTAGGAAAATTATTGGTTATCATATAAACTTAAGTAAAATAATTAAAAAAACACATTGTCTATGAAATGCATTTCCTCACTTATTTCTCCTGTAACCCTCATCGTCTATGTATTCTTCGTGTTGTTTAAGATATTCTTCGTCCTTATCTCCGCAAATTGTATAATCGCACACACAGCCGTTTGCGCAGGTTGTTTTTCTTACAAGTCTTGCATGGATAAGCTCCATAGCGGTATAGTCGGGATTGCACATTGCAGGCATCACTTCCGGCAAATTATGTTCCCTTGCAAAATACGCAATCTGACATTTTGTAAATTCATAATAGATTAGCTCATCTTTTTTGTACGGAGCTACATTCATATCAAAATCGTCCCACTTGTAGCACTTCTTTTTAGATAAAGCAAAAAACCAATACATCAGATTTTCATATATCGGTTTATTGCAATCGACAAACTTCAAATTTTTAAATGCAGGCAAAAACAAATTGCCCTCCATCTCCTCGATTTCCGCAAGAGATGTTTTTTCTTTGCACACCACATAACAACTGAACAGAGCAATACAATCGTAATTTCCGCCGGCGCCGTTGTGGAAATTCTTTTTCCGCCTAAATCCGTTCTGTAATCTTTTAAAAATTCAACATACTGAAGCTGAACCTTTGTGAATATTTTTTCAACATCTTAGGCAGAATAATGCAGAGAAATTTTATTTAAAATTTCCTCCCTGCACTGCTTCGTATACAATATATGGTGTTCACGGTCAAACACAAGTTCTTTATCTTCCATTCGCCGATTTTCTTTCCTTTTTGAATTTGCCTTTAACCCTTACATTTCAAATTTTTTCGCTTAAATTTTTTGTTGAAAATTATACCTTGACACAAGATTTATACTATTTGTAATCAAATTCTTTCCACATTCAAGTATTAACACCTATGTTGAAAACTCCTGCGTTAATTGTTGAAATGTTACATTTCTGTAAAAGATTGGGTGTTACTTGTAAAAGGGCTGTAGTTTTGACAGTCGTTTAACATAGCTTTTCACACTTTCCACATAGTTTTCAACATTTATGTTAAAAGATGTGTTAAATACAAATTGTATAAATTAATAATTCTTACTGTTCTTTCTTTTATCAAGATAATTTTGCAAAATTATCGTTGCGGCAACTTCGTCTACCACATTTTTTCTTTTTTTGCCTCTTGTATTTGTATCGTTTAAAAAGTTGTGGGCTGTAATGGTAGTACCTCTTTCGTCCTGCAAATCCACCTGCAACCCTGTTTCGTTGTGTAAACGCTCCGCAAAGGCTCTTGCGTTCTGCGCACTCTCGCCCTCACTGCCGTCCATATTTTTAGGAAGACCCACAACCACGATTTCAGCCTTTAAATTCACAACGGTTTCTTTCACTTTTTCAAAAAGTTTTTCGGGTGATTTTTCAAAAATTACCGTATGCGGCGACGCTAAAAACTCTGTCTTATCGCAAACCGCTATACCTGTTCTTGCTTTGCCCAAATCAACTGCCGCTATTATCATATTAACATCCTTTCAAAAACAGGGAACCCTTCCGAGTTCCCCTTTTCATATTATCGTGACGGCCTTTTTACATCTGATGCAACACTGAATACATCACTTGATTTGCCAAGCACTACAAGATGGTCGTTTTCATCAAAGACATAATCGCCGCCAAGGTTCAGATTAAGTTCATTATCATTTTTTACCGCAATAATATTAATCTTATGTTTACGACGAACATCAACATCCATTACCTTTTTTCCAACCCACGATGATACCACGGGAATTTCAAAGATAGAATACTCCGAAGTGAGTTCAATATAATCAAAAATATTGTCTGCATTGTATCTTACCGCAAGGTTTTCGGCAATCTCTTTGTCGGGATATACAACCTCGTCAGCGCCTATTTTCTTTAAAAATTCAACCTGTCTTGCCCTTTTAGCCTTTGCAATTACATACTTTGCACCGAGTTCCTTTAAAATGGAAGTAATTTCGAGGGAGGCATAAAAATCCTCACCGATTGTCACAAAGCAATAATCAAAAGTATTAACTCCTATAGATTTCAAAATTCCGTCTGCCGAGCAGTCACCGCAAAAAGCGTCGTTGAATTCAGGTGAAAGCTCCTGTATGAGTTCCTCGTCCTTGTCTGCAATCATTACTTCATTGCCAAGGTCCTGCATTTTTCGTGCAAGATAAATTCCAATTGTTCCCATTCCGATTACAAGTACCGACTTCATAAATGTTTCTCCTTAACCGATTAATATCTGTTCTGTAGGGCGCTTTACAGGTGCTTCGGGTTTTCTTTGTCCAAACACAAGCACAAGCGAAAGTCCGCCGATTCGTCCGCCATACATCATTATCATTAATATTATTTTTGATATTGCCGAGATTTGGTTTGTTATGCCTTTTGACACTCCTACAGTGCCTGCCGCTGAGGCGGTTTCAAACAATACCTGCGACATACCCAATCCCTCTACGCTGCAAATAATCATTGACGAAAGCATAACCGCAAAGAGATAAATCAAAATAATTACCGCCGACTGCTTAACCACATCAGACACAATTCTGCGCTTAAAAGTGTTTATATCGTCACCGCCTTTCGCCATTGCAAATACCGCAATCACAACCACCGCTATTGTAGTTGTTTTCAGGCCGCCCGCCGTTGAACCCGGGCTACCGCCTATAAGCATAAGAATAAGCGAAAGCAATGTGCCGGAATCCGAGAGATTTGAAAGGTCAATTGTATTAAAACCTGCCGTTCTTGTGGTTACCGACATAAACATAGCGTTTACAATTTTTTGCGGAACAGTCTTGTCGGCAAGTTCGCCGTTGTATTCAAAAATAAAAAAGCCAAGTCCGCCTGCGACAAGCAAAATTGCCGTTGTAACAAGAACTATTTTAGTATGAAGCAAATATTTAGAAAAATGAAATTTATTTTTTAAAATGTCATTCCACACAATAAAGCCGATACCGCCGATTACAATAAGCGACATTATAATTATGTTTACATAGTAATCATTTGTATAGTAAGTCAGCGAAGAATACGGTTGGCGAAATCCCATAAGGTCAAAGCCTGCGTTGCAAAAAGCAGAAATTGCGTGGAAACAACTGTAGTATATTCCTTTCAGCATACCCATTTGCGGACAAAAGCGAAAAGCAAGTAATACAGCACCTATTCCCTCAAAAATAAAAGTACCTCCGACTATTTTCTTAACGAGTTTTAAAGTACCGTCAATTTGAGTATTGCCCGATGACTGCATCATCATTTTGCGTTCACGCATATTAATCTTTTTGCGCAAAAATATTGAAATCATTGTTATTATCGTCATAAGGCCAAGACCGCCTATCTGAATCATTATCAGAATAACAATCTGTCCGAAAACAGTCCAATGAGTAAATGTATCAAATACAACCAATCCCGTAACACAGGTTGCGCTTACCGATGTGAAAAGTGAATCAATAAAATTCGTCCATTCCCCCGTCTTTGAGGAAATCGGCAGGCACAAAAGGAAAGTTCCCAACAAAATTACAGGAATAAAGCTCAACGCTATAAATCTCGTGTAGCCGAGCTTTGATATTAACTTGCTTATCATTAAGCATTCACCGCCTTAAATTCTATTGTATCATATTATATAACAATTCACAACAGAAAAATGCTCCTGCAAGCATTTTGCAGGAGCATAAATTTTAATATTGACTTTTAAGAAGCAATATGAAGAACTATGGTTACTATTCGTACTACAAAAAGTGCGGCTGCAACCCACATAACAGGGTGAATCTGCTTGATTTTACCTGTAACGATCTTGAGGATAACCCAAGAAATAATACCGAACATAATACCTGTTGCAATTGAATATGCAAACGGCATCATAATGATTGCAAGGAAACCGCCAACTGTGTCGGCAATGTCAGACTCAAAGTCCATTTGAGTAATGTTCTTAAGCATTAAAAGTCCAACGAACACAAGAGCAGGAGCTGTTGCAAATGACGGAATTGCAAGGAAAATCGGGTAGAAAGGAATTGCAAGAAGGAAGAGAATACCTGAGGTCATAGCTGTAAGACCTGTTCTGCCGCCCTCGGCAACACCTGTTGTTGACTCAACATAAGAAGTTACGGTTGATGTACCAAGACAAGCACCTACGCAAGTACCTACGGCGTCAGCCATTAAAGCCTTACCTACTCTTGGAAGCTCACCTTTTTCGTTGAGGAGGTTACCCTGCTGTGCAACACCGATAAGTGTACCTACTGTATCGAAAAGGTCAACAAAGAGGAATGCAAATACAATAACTGCAAAGTTTACTACATTCTGTGCTACATAAGTAAAATCGAACTTAAATAAAGTTTCTGTTGCCATATTCTGAACAGGAGCAAATATTGCATAGTTTGAGAAATCAGGAATAAGTGAAGTGCCCTGATACCAACCGCAAAGCTGTGCAATAATGCCGAAAATGTAAGTAACAATGATGCCGATAAGGATTGAACCCTTAACCTTGAAGTGCCACAAAGCGGCTACAATAAGAAGACCTACAATTGCAAGAACTACATTTGCGGAACCTAAGTCACCGAGTGTTACAAGTGTTGATGACTGAACAGCTGTGCCGTCATAGTAAGCATCGGAAACGATAACGCCTGCACCCTTTAAACCTACAATTGTAATGAAAAGACCAATACCTGCCGAAATACCGAGTTTTAAGTTCTTAGGTACTTTATTAACAAGTGTTTCACGGAATTTGAAAAGTGAAAGGATAATAAAGATAATACCTTCAACAAGGATTGCTGTAAGAGCAACCTGCCATGGATTTGTAATACCCTGTGATGCAAGCTGCGGAACTACTGTGTATGCAAAGTAAGCATTAAGTCCCATACCGGAAGCAAGAGCAACAGGATAGTTTGCAAAAAATGCCATAAAAAGTGTAGCAAATGCTGCCGATACTGCTGTTGCAGCAAAAACCGCACTTGAGTCCATTCCGGCAGCGCCAAGCATACTTGGGTTTACGGCAAGTATGTAAGCCATTGCAAGGAATGTGGTAACGCCGGCAACAACTTCTGTTTTTACCGCGGTACCGTTTTCTTTGAGTTTAAATAGTTTTTCCACTTAGAAAACCCCTTCATTAAATTTTTTATACAAAAGCCAAAAGGCTATTGTTTACCGCATTAATACTAAAAGTATGACACCTTTCGAGCAAAAAGTCAATGCTTTTGCGGCTGGAAAAATATTTTTGTAAGATACTATAAAATATTCCGTTAATTTTTTAACATTAATACAATAACATATTAATATGATAATTTAATATACTGTATTTCACAAAAATTTTTATTAGATTATGGGTAGAAAAATACTTAACCCAAGCTTTTATAATTACTCGGCGAAATATTTTGCTAAACCATAATTACCTAAACTTTCAAAAACAACCGACAACAAAAAATTCCGACCCTTGCAGATCGGAATTTTTTATCTGTTTAATTTTCAGTAAAATTATTCGTCTTTGCCGCAGCACTTCTTGTACTTTTTGCCGCTGCCGCATGGGCAAGGATCGTTTCTGCCGACTTTTTTGCCTTTACGGATAGTTTTGTTGGCTGTGTCTGTCCCGTCACCCGAAGTTTCTGTAGGCTGAGCAACCTGCTCACGCTTTAAAGCAATTTCAATCGGGCTTTCTTTAGGCTCTTCATCTTCGCCGTTATTTAAAACTACCTGATGTGCAGCCTGTGCCTGCTTTAATGCCATACGCTTTGCAGCCTCGATAGCTTCCTGACGCTTTTTAACCTCATATACCTTTTTAGGCATAACGAGCATCATCTTAACTGTATCTTCTCTGATGCTTTCAATCATCTCGTCGAACATATCAAAGCCTTCAATGCGGTACTCTACTACAGGGTCATGCTGACCGTATGAACGGAGTCTGATACCTGACTTAAGCTGATCCATATTATCAATGTGATCCATCCAGTGTGTATCAACATTCTTGAGGAGATATACACGCTCCATTTCACGGATAGTTTCGGTCGGCAAAAGCTCCTCGTTTTCTTTATAGATAGCTTTTGCATCTTCGATAAGCATATTCTTAATGTCTTCGGCTTCCATATCCTCAAGGTCTTCGAGGTCAAAGTCGTAACGGCTCTCGTCCTGAATAAGCCAATCCTTATAATAATCCTTAAGGCTCTGGAGATTCCAATGCTCACGAGGGCCGTCCGGGAGATACTGCTTAACGCTTGTGTCAATTGTATCTTCAATCATCTTATAGATAGTATCGTGTAAGTCCTCACCGTTAAGAACCTGATCACGCTGACCGTAGATAATTTCTCTCTGCTTGTTAAGAACATCGTCGTACTGGAGTACATCTTTACGAATACCGAAGTTACGGAGTTCGATTTTCTCCTGTGAGCTGTCAATGATATTTGAAATCAACTTAGCGTCAATCGGCATATCATCTTCAACATTAAGGCGCTCCATAACCATCTTCATTCTGTCACCGCCGAATAAACGCATAAGATCGTCTTCTGTAGAAAGGAAGAACTTACTTACACCCGGGTCGCCCTGACGACCTGCACGGCCCTTAAGCTGGTTATCAATTCGTCTTGATTCGTGGCGCTCTGTACCGATAATGTAAAGGCCGCCTGCTTCTCTTACCTTTTCAGCTTCTTCTTTGATTTCTTCTTTATATTTTGAGTTAAGCTCATCAAATGTCTTTCTTGCATTGAGGATTTCCTCGTTATCTGTTTCTGCGTGACCTGTTGACTCTTCAATAAGTTCATCTGTAAAGCCCTGCTTACGCATAGATGCTTTAGCCATAAATTCAGCGTTACCGCCAAGGATAATATCGGTACCACGGCCTGCCATATTTGTTGCGATTGTAACCGCACCGAGCTTACCTGCCTGTGCTACGATTTCAGCCTCTTTTTCGTGCTGTTTGGCGTTGAGCACATTGTGCTTGATGCCACGCTTTTTAAGCATTTTTGAAAGTTCTTCCGACTTTTCGATAGAAATTGTACCGACAAGTACAGGCTGACCCTTTTCGTGAGCCTCTACAACCTGGTCGATTACATTCTTAAACTTGCCTTTTTCTGTCTTGAATACGGAGTCCGGAAGATCTATACGCTGAACAGGCTTGTTTGTAGGAATTTCAACAACATCAAGTTTGTAAATTTCCTGGAACTCCTCTGCCTCTGTCTGAGCAGTACCTGTCATACCTGAAAGCTTTTTGTAAAGGCGGAAGTAGTTTTGGAATGTGATTGTAGCAAGAGTTTTGCTCTCGTTCTGAATCTTTACGCCCTCTTTTGCTTCAATTGCCTGGTGCAAGCCCTCGTTAAAGCGTCTGCCGTACATAAAACGACCTGTAAATTCATCAACAATGATAACTTCGCCGTCTTTAACAACATAGTCAACATCGAGTTTCATAATACCGTGAGCCTTGATAGCCTGGTTTACATGGTGCTGAATTGTAAGGTTTTCCGGGTCTGTAAGGTTTTCAATGCCGAAAAATTCTTCGGCTTTCTTAACACCGTTCTGTGTAAGTGTAGCTGTTTTCTGCTTTTCGTCTACAACATAGTCGATGTCGTTTTCTGCGTAGTAATCCTCCATATCTTCTTTGGAGTCAAGCTCTTCAAAGCGCTGAACCTTTAAAGTTCTGGCAAACTTATCTGCCTTTGCATACAAATCTGTTGACTTGTCGCCCTTACCCGAAATAATAAGAGGTGTTCTTGCCTCATCAATAAGGATTGAGTCAACCTCGTCGACAATTGCGTAAGCGTGGCCACGCTGTACTTTCTGTTCCTTGTAAACAACCATATTATCACGGAGGTAGTCAAATCCGAGTTCGTTGTTTGTACCGTATGTAATATCAGCTTCGTATGCCTTTTTTCTGCCCTCGTTGTCAAGTGAATGAACAATAAGACCTGTGGTAAGTCCGAGGTATCTGTAAAGTTTGCCCATCCATTCGGAGTCACGGCGTGCAAGATAATCGTTGACTGTTACGATATGTACACCCTCGCCTGTAAGACCGTTAAGGTATGCAGGAAGTGTAGCAACCAAAGTTTTACCTTCACCTGTTTTCATTTCGGCGATTCTGCCCTGATGAAGTACGATACCACCTATAATCTGTACCGGATAATGTTTCATACCAAGTACACGCCAAGCACCCTCTCGGCATACAGCAAAGGCATCCGGTAAGATGTCATCTGTAGTTTCGCCGTTTGCAAGACGCTCTTTGAGAACAGCTGTCTGATTTTTGAGTTCGCTTTCGCTCATAGCCGCATACTTGTCCTCAAGTGCAAGCACCTTATCGCAAATCGGCTGAATTCGCTTTAATTCTTTTTTACTGTAATTGCCAAACAAGGCTTTGAGAATATTCATATATAAATGTCCTTTCGGTATAAATTCTTTTTACTGTACGGCAGCTGCACCGAGTGATTTTGCTGCCTGTATCATAGCTGCCTCAACAACAGGACCCGCATAGGTAAAGCCAAAACCCGAGTCTTCCACAACGCAGGCAAATGCAAGAGGGCAATCCTCGTCCTTTGCATAACCTACCATCCAACCGTTAGGGCCTTTGTCCTCGCCGACCTCGGCAGTACCTGTCTTTGCGCATATCGTAAGTCCGCCAAACAGATCGTCGCCGTAGTAATCGGTCATTGTAAAGCGCATCATATCGTCAAGCGCTTCTGCCGTGCTGCTGCTGAAAAGTTCGTTTGTACTGTCCGAGCCGCCCAATCCGAGCACACCCAGAATTGAACCGTCCTTTATCATATACGGTTCTTTTGTTTTGCCGCCGTTTGCGATTGCTCCGCAAATAACAGCCATTTGCATTGGGTTTACTTTGTCATTGTACTGACCGACGCCCGACCAGCCGAGCTGGTTTGTGTTTGCATCGCTTACATCGTAATTTCCCTTTGCGGTTTCGTTGTCATCCACCTTAAAGCTGCTGTTTATGCCGGCTTTATTTGCGGTGGCAGTCATTTTTTCTTCGCCGAGTTCAACCGCAAGTTCCGCATAAACAATATTGCAGGAATGTGACATTGCCTCTTTAAAGTTTATGTAACCGTGCGGTTCAACACAGGTCACATCACTTCCGCCGATATCTTCCTTACCCGAACAGTACCATGTACGGTCGTAGATGTCGGGAAGATTTTCAATAGCGCAGGCAGAAGTAATTATCTTAAAAATCGAACCGGGCGCATAGGTTGAAGAAATAGTATTGTCAAGATACACACCCTCGTAGTCTTTTTCGTTTTCCTCGGTAATTTCGGGAGGCGCTTCCGGATCGTAAGCCTTTGTACTTACGGAACAGATGACCTCACCTGTTTTGTAGTTATATACAACGCAAGCACCGTCTTTGCCGTAGCCTGACAATACATCATAAGCCGCTGCGCAGGTGTCTGCGTCTACTGTCAGATTAATGTCATTGCCCTTTCTTAGAGAATCGGGCATATTCAGTCCCCAAATAAGATTATATCCGATAAGCTGGGAACGGTATCTGCTCTGTAAAGCAGTAGAAATATTAGAAGAATTATCGCCTATTGTGTGCAAAAGCGAAGTTCTGACGCTTTGGTTTTCATTATAAACTCTTTTTCCGTCAACACTTTGAGCAAGAATATTGCCGTTGCGGTCATAAATTGAACCTGCCTTTGCAAGTCCGTCAGTTCCTGCGATGTGGTAGTTATAGTGCTGATCTACCCAATCGCCCGAATTTGCAACGAGCTTGTAGGCAAAAAAGCCCATACCGCCGATAAAGGCTACCGTAACCGCAAATATAAGCGTACTTCTCCGTAATACTCTTTTCATTCAAACACCGTCCTTTCTCTGATTTATTCAGAGGGTACTGCAAAGCAATACCTCATTCGGTTTTGTAAGATTATTTTTTCACCGCATATGTTCTTTCGTCTGCCGCCTTGATAAATGCAATAAGTCCCCAACAGGAAAGCACACTTGAACCGCCACAGCTGATGAACGGGAATGTTACACCTGTAAGCGGAAGAATATCGGTTGCGCCAAAAACATTGAGTGAAAGCTGTATTACAAGCAAACCCGCAGCACAGCAGGCAGAAATAGAATAGAATGTACTTCTGCTTCTTGTTGTGATTGCTCTTGCATAGATAACAAGGCAAGCTACCGCAACGGCGAGAGTAATTGCAACAATTACACCCATTTCTTCGGAAACCAAGCCAAAGACGAGGTCGCTCTCCGACGCTCCGACGCCCTTTAAAAAGCCGTTGCCTATGCCGACGCCGAAAAGTCCGCCGCTTGCTATATATGTAAGCACATGAGTTTGCTGATAACCTAAGTCATTTGCGTATTCCCACGCATGTCCCCAAGCCTTAAAACGGTCGAGAACATAAGATTTAAAGCGCAACACAATAGACACACCGAATACAGCCGCCACAATGGCAAGAATTACTGTTTTAAAGTCGCCCGAACGCATAAATGAGATTAAAAGGAAGGTCATAAAGAATATGAGCGCTGTACCGAAGTCACCCATTAATGCAAGCAATCCTACACAAACAGCCGAGAATATAATAAACTCAAACAAATTCTTTTTTGTCTGTAATCTGTCAAGTGTGTTTGCACCTATAAATATGTATATGATTTTTACTATTTCGGACGGCTGAAGAGAAATACCGCCAATGCTGATCCAGTTAGCCGCACCGTAAGTTATTTTGCCGAATACTATACTCACGCCGAGCAGTCCTACTGCGGCAATCATAAGTCCGTATCTTAATTTTGTTGACGAAGTTCTGTCCGGGTCCTCAATAAACTTAATTATTACGCAGAACAGCGCCATTCCCACAACTGCGGCAATAAGCTGTACATAAGCCGACCGCTCTACCTGCCGCACAAGCAGCATTACACCCACGCCCGTCAAAAACAGCGCAAGGCTTTCAAGTTCAAAACTCACCCTTTTAAGTACCTTTGAAGAAACAAAGAAAAATGTCCATTCTGCCACTGCAAGGCATCCGAAAAGTACGAGCGGTGAATACTTGTTGGTACCGTCCTGCCAAAATACCGCCTCTACGCACATAAAGAAATGGAAAAGCGTGATTAAAAGCATAAGCTTCCACGACTTCATTGCAGGCTTGTTGTTGGCTTTCTTAAAAAACCAACTGTAACGGAGATTTTCGTCATAATCTTCGCCACGCAAAAACTGAAACTGCGAATTGCCCACACTGATAACATCATCAATAAGCACTCTGGTTCTGCCCACAGCTTCTTCGCCGTTTACATATGTACCGCCTTTTGAACCCGTATCGCAGATATACCAGCCGCTGGCTCTTCTCAAAAGAACACAGTGATTTCTTGAAACGGCAGGGTCATCAACGACAATGTCGCTTGCCCTGCTTCTGCCGATTGAATTTTCCCAGAAAATAACAGGAAGTTTAAGTCCTGTAACTGTATTGTAAAGTGTAACAAGAGGCTTTTCGGGCCTTCTGCGACGACGCATTGCAGCATAGCACTGATATACAATTATAATAGCATATACCGGCATTAATATTCTTAACGCAACAATGGCTAAATCGTAAATTACCGTCATATCAAGCACAGGCATCCTCCTTGTAATCATAGCTAAAGTTATACATTTATCATAATACCGCATTTTGGTAAAAAAGTCAATAAAAATAAAGGCGGTTGACCCTCAACCGCACAATATGATTTATCAAAAGCTATTATTTGCTTATTAATACCCGTAAATAATTGTCATAATCAGCATTATTACAGGCTGATGCAAAAGATATATTATAAGACTGTATCTTCCTATTACATTTAATATGGGAATTTTAAAATAAAAATATTTCTCCCATTTTATTTTCTTTATTATACGCCATAAAAATATTCCGAACACAAACATAAACAGCCACGGAATTATCGAAAAATAGTCGCTTGAAACAAAATCATACGAACGAAAGCCCAAGAATGACAGATATTTATATTCGTACAAAAAAGACGGCAGTTCAATAATCGGTATTCCAAAAAATCCTATGTAGCCTGTCGGAACTCCGTATGTAACGGCATAAAGCATAAAACTCAAAATTGCACCCACTACAGTAGGAATTGCATTAAATAAGTCTTTCAGTGCCGAACATATAAGCATTGAAATACCCAATAAATTCAGTATTCCGAACCAAACAACCTGACTCGGTATAGCTATTGCAGTAACTGTTGTAACAACAAAACCGCATAAGCTCACTATTATTCCGTTTCTGACCGTATGATTTGAAAAATTAAAAGACACTCCCGAAATAATAATAAACGATACACAAATAAAGCGTTCCCATACGGCAAAAAATGAGTTTGTAAAAGCAGAACCGTCGCCGTATATCATAAAAATATCATACAATGCGTGAAACGCAACCATATTAATAACGGCAAAGCCACGGATTGAATCAATTAAGTCATATCGTTTTTTACTTTTTAGAGTGTCCTTGTTCATTCGCAAATTCCTTACTTATCCTGTTTCATTCTGCGGTTAAACAGCAATACAGCACAAGCAAAAATTACTGCGGCATATCCGAATACCCAAAGTAATTCGGGTATTATCTGCGAATAATTGCCCTCAAGCGCTGCCCTTAAAGCATTTACGCAATGAATAAACGGCAAAAATTCTGCGATTTTTTGAAATGCACCGCCTACAAGCGAGATGTCAAACCATATATTTGAAAGCCATGCCGACAGGTTTGTGAGTACCGCACCGCATATTATACCTACCATTTTATCACTAAATGCCATACCGCACAATAGCCCTATTGAAATATATAAAAAAGCAGGAACAATACTTACAACCGCCGCAAGCAAAATATTTGCCGAAAAAGATAAACCGAAAATCAGCGCAAACAAACAGGTAACAAGTGTTTGCAATAAAGCCATAGGAATGAGCGGTACTGTATAACCGAGTATGTAGCCGCTCGGCTTAAGGGGCGAAGCGTAAAGTCTGATAATAAAAGCCGTGCATCTGTCTTTTGAAACCAAAAGCGCAGAAAAAAGCGACAAAAACACAAGTCCGAATGCGCTTATTCCGCCCGTAAGATTTTTTATTTCAAACAAGGTCATATGTGCCTCTTTCGGAATACTTGAGTTAATTACCGACAACAAAACAAGCAATACAATAGGAAAAGCAATACCGAAAATTGATGTTAAAACATCTCTCTGCAATTCCTTTGCATTTCTTGACGCAAAAGCTAAAGTTTTCATAATCATTTACCCTCTTCCGCAATTTTTACAAAAGCGTCTTCAAAAGATGTGGCATTAACGCTGTTTTTAAGTCCGTCAGCCGTACCCTCAGCCACAAGATTTCCCTTTACCATAATACCTATGCGGTCTGACAGCGACTCCGCCTCTTCAAGATAGTGAGTTGTAAGGATTACCGTAATCTTACCTTTTAAAGCGCTGATTTTATTCCACAATTCTCTTCTTGCCAAAACATCAAGTCCCAAAGTCGGCTCGTCAAGAAATAAAATTTCAGGGTTGCTTATAAGCGCCATTGCAATGCTCAATCTTCTTTGCCAGCCGCCCGACAAGGTTTTTGCCTTTGATTTGGCTATATCGCTCAATTCAAAATCTTCTATCATTTTTTGAGCTTTGCTTACTGCATCTTCATTGCCAAATCCGTAAATTCTCGCCATTAATTCAAGATTTTCTCTTACGGTCAGATTTGGCGCAACTGCGGTTTCCTGCGGTGATACATTAATAATTCTCTTAACATCTTTGCTGTCATTTACAATGCTGTATCCGTTAAGCACAGCGTCACCGCTTGTCGGCTTAATCAGACACGAAAGCATTTTTATTGTTGTAGACTTGCCCGCACCGTTTACGCCGAGCAACCCGTAAATTTCGCCTTTATTTATAGAAAGATTAATTGAATTTACCGCAACTTTATCTTTGTATTTTTTTGTAAGATTTTCAGTTTTTATCGCTAACATAAATAAAACCTCATTCCTCAAACACAAAATCACTTGCAATAGAACGGCTTACCTTGCCTATTCCCAAGCCACGCTTTATATCCCCGACAACGAGCAACTTATCTCCGGGTTTAATGTCAAAAACATCTCTTGCGTGTTTAGGAATAACTATCTGACCACGCTCGCCTACTTTTACAATGCCGAAAACATATTTTCCGTCCTCCGAATTTGTCGATTCCTCTTCAACGGATATTTTATCGTGTACAAGCTCATCGAGCGATATTTCATAAAGATTAGCAAGTTCGCTGCATTTTATAACATCGGGAATACTCTCTTCGTTCTCCCATTTAGCCACAGACTGACGGGAAACATTGATTTTTTCCGCTACTTCTTCCTGTGAATAACCCTTTGCTTTGCGCAGCGCCTTTAAATTCATACCAATCATATTTTTCACACCTTTCATAGCCTAAGTATAGCACAGCAAATTTACATAAACAACCAACTAAATTATACAAGAGATGTAAAGAATAGTTGCGTAATTAAACATATTCTATTAACTCAAAAAATTAAGTGATACATATTCACAACAAATATATTTATAATGCATTTTTAACATATATTAATAAAAATGCACAAATATACAAAATTGTTTTCTGTTATTATTGCAGTTACATTTTCATCGTTTTTATAATATAATCAAATATAAGATAAAATAAATATTAGAACTTTACCGACAAATATTTACTTTATCAGTGAAGATGTATAGTTTAGAAAGGAATAATAATTATGAAAAAAATCACAAAAGTTGTTTGTTCAACTGCTCTTATCGTAGGTATGCTTGGAACAGCTCAAGCTTTTTCGGTTTCTGCGATGGTAAGACCTATAATTACAGGCGATGTTGACGAGAATTTTAAAGTTGATATCAATGATGTAACACTTCTTCAGAATGCGCTGGCAGGAAGTGCAGAAATTGATAAAAGACAATTTTATGCAGGAGATGTCAATTTTAACGGTGTAAACGATGTCAGTGATGTTACTCTTATTCAGGAACATATTGCCGGTACATATGAATTTGAGAGAAATAGTACTGCTTCGGAACACATTATCCGTAATTTTTGCGCCGATTATGATTCCGGAAAGGCAATGGCAGGCACTCCTGTAACATTTACCGCAACAATGGATTCGGGCGTTACACCGTTCAGCTATGAATTTTTGATTAACGGCGAGGTTGTTCAGCAAAAATCAGAGTTAAACACATTTACTTATACATTTAGTGAAAGTGGCAGCTATGATGTTTCGGTAAGGAGTTATAACGCTATTGATGATTGCACAGAGGAAACCCTGTATAATTATACGGTAGTTGACGCATATGAAAGTGAAAATCCTGTTATTGTGGGTATTCATACAGATAAGGACTACATCGGTAAGAGCGATAATAATGTAACAATTACCGCAAATGCATTTATGGGAACTGCTCCTTATCAGTATAAGTTTACACTTGACAACGGTTTATTGGTACAGGATTATTCGGATGACAATAATTTCTTTATTGATATGCGTAAACTTAATTATGAGAACAATACTCCGTTAGAAATAGGCGACCATACCGTACTCGTTGAGGTCAAGGATGCAAACGGCAAAACCGCACAGGAAACATTTACATTTGAAGTTAAAGAACCAAGAATGTGATTGTCCGAAACAGCATAATATGATATAAAAATTCAGCCGACAAACTTAGTTTTGTACTATGTTTGTCGGCTTATTATTTGTCAAAGTTGGTGGGATTAGGTTTTAGAAAATTATCGGTCGGGCAACAAAGTAAAGAAAAAGATAAACTTTCCGTCCCGAATATAAAAGTTTGGAGA
>NZ_JBBNJY010000049.1:0-11880 GCF_040093295.1 Ruminococcoides bili | reverse complement strand
CCGCAATTTTTGAAAAAATTGAGTAAACTTTTTTGTTTTTGGGAGGATAATTTAGCGTTAGCTAAATTTCAATCCCCGACCGACACTCCGCTAAACCATAATTTTCTTACACTTTGAATAAAAATCGTAAAAAATAATTCTCTGTTAAACAGCAAAAATCCGACCTCATAATGAAGTCGGATTTTGCTGTTTATTTATTTGAGCTTTGCATTAAGCTAAACCGCATTTTTCGATAAAGTCGTAAAGACCTTTCTTGTTATTCTTAATCATCTTTGCTCTGATGTTGAACATCATAATTGTGAGGAGTGTAAAGATAATTGCAATTGAGAGAAGAACGATTGTTACTTCAAGGATATTGCCGTTACCTGAAATTGTACCTCTGAATGCGTCAACAGCATAGCTGAATGGCAACCACTTGTGAATTGTAGCAACGAAGTCGCCTGAAATTTCGATTGGGTAAGTACCTGCAGAACCTGCAAGCTGTACAACCATGAAGATAAGCATTAAGAAACTGCCTACCTTACCAAGCCATACATTGAAGAAGTAAAGAATTGACATAAATGCGATTGCGGTAATTCCTGCTACGAGGAATGTGTTTAAAAGCTCGGTAGGTTCAAAGTGTAAGAACAACTGGAGTGAACCTATCATTGCATAAGCGGCAACAAGTGCTACGAGATAAGCAATGCCTGCTTTGCTTAGCCACCAAGAGAAGCCTGACTTGATTGTGCCATGGTGCTCGGTGAGAGGATACATAATACAGAATGCTATGCAAAGTACCCACAAGCCAACGCACATCATATAAGCCGCCATTGCGTGACCGTTATTTTCTACATTTGAAATCTTAGTTTCGTTTGATTTTACAGGGCTTGAAATCATTTCATATACTGCATCGTCGCCCTTGTTTTCGTCTATTGTCTTTTGTCCGTCTTCAAGACCTGTCTTTAAGGTGTTTGCACCGTCCTTAAGGTCTGAAAGTCCGTTGCCGAGTGTAATCGAACCGTCATAAAGCTGACCTGCGCCGTCGTTAAGTGTTACTGCACCGTCGGCAAGCTGATTAGCACCGCTTGTAAGTTTTGAATTGTTTGCTGTAAGTGTAGCAAAACCGTTTGTAAGTGTTTTTGTACCATTGTCAAGAGTTTTAGTACCGTCTGCAAGAGTCTTAGTACCGCTCTTTAATTCGTCCGCACCGCTGTCAAGTGATTTAGCACCGCTTGAAAGCTGACTTGCACCGCTTGAAAGCCGACTTGCACCTGAATTTAATTGAGCCGAATTATCGTTAAGCTGTGTAAGTCCGCTACCTACCTGTGCAACACCGCTTGTGTATGATGTAAGACCGCTTGATAGCGACTTAGCACCGTCAGATACCTGTGAAATACCTCCGTCAAGAGTTGACATACCCGGAATAATCTGAGTATCAAGTGCGTAGCTTACATTTGCAAGACCGCTGTACATTCCGTTTACGGCTGTCTTAGCGCCGCCGAGAACCAACTCTTTGTTTTCGTTAAGCTCTGCAACGCCGTTCTTAAGCTCGGTTACCTTTGAAAGTGAAGGAGTAACCTGCTCAAATACTGCGCCGATTGCTGTTGCGTCATTTGCGGCAGATGTAACATTTGCCGCAAGGCTGTCTGCAATTTCCTTTACCTGAGCGGCTGTCTGTAAATCACCGCTTGCCTGCAACTGAGCTGCAAGCACATAAAGTGATTTTGCATTGTCGCCTGCATTTGTAAGGCTGTTTGTAAGATCGGTTTTAACAGCATTGAGAGCTGCAAGCTCTTCCTCGCTCGGAAGTGAAGTGTTCTGCAATTCATCGTTCATCTTGCCGATAGCTGCCGAATAAGTATCAAGTCCGCCGCTTAATTCGGTGATTTTATCCTCGCTCGGCAAACCGTTTTTTACGGTACTGCTCATCAGGTTTAAACCTGCAAGAAGCTGTGAACTGCCCGATGAAAGCTGTTCGTTGCCTGCGGTAAGCTGCTGTGCGCCGGCTGTAAGTGCCGAACTGTTTGCGTTAAGTGCAGCCGCACCGTCATTAGCCTGTTTTACACCGTCTGTATAGGTTTTTAAACCGCTTTCAAGTGTTTTTGCGCCGCTCTCAAGAGTGGCTGTACCTGATGTGAGAGTTTTTGTACCGTCGGAAAGTGAATTTGCACCTTCATTAAGTTTTAAAGCACCTGTAAGTAAAGATGTAGCACCGTTTGCAAGTGTGGTTGAACCGTCTGAAAGCTGATTTACACCGTCAAGGTAAGATGAAAGTCCAACCTTTAATTCGCTTGTGCCGTCTTTAAAAGTAAGTGTACCTTCCGACAAAGTTTTTAAATTATCTGAAATAGTTTTGTTGCCGTCAGCGAGTTTTTCTGTGCCGTCATAAATTTCGCCTGCACCGTCTGCGGCGTCTTTCATACCGTCACCCGCCTCGGAAATCTTATCAAAGATTGTTTCGGCATAGGTCTTTGTGACCTCCTGAGCGACCGATGTCTTGATTTTTTCAAGAGCGGTTTCGCTCATTTTCATTGCTATATAATTTGTACCCGGATTTGTCTTGTAGTCAAGTTCCATCTTCTTTGGAACTGTGTCCATAAGAGTGGTAGCGTTTTCAGAGAAATTCTTTGGAACGGTGATTACCATATAGTAAGTACCGTTTTTAAGTCCACGCTCGGCTTGGTCTGCGTCTGTAAAGTTAAAACACAGCGAGCCGTCATCCTTGAGCTTGTCAACAAGTTTTTGACCTACATTAAGGGTTTCGCCCTCATACTCGACCGGTTCGTCAAGGTTTACCACTGCGACAGGCAATTCATCGAGTTTGCCGTATGGGTCCCACATTGAACCGAGGAAAAGCGTGGTGTAAATTGCAGGGATTGCAATGATGAATACTAATACAATCATCAGTATCTTGTTACGCCACAGGCTTTTCCATTCCTGCTTTACCATAACAGTATTCTCCTTTCTTTGCACTAATCAACTCCGTTGTTATTAAACTATATTATATATTTTAATAGATAAGGTGTTGATTTTCTTTGCGATATATATTATAATATCTATAAAAGAAACATTCAAGCATTAAAATTAACGCTTATGTTTAATAATAGACATTTGATGTAATAATGTTGAGGATTGGTGAATAAATTATGGCAGTACGAACAGACAGGCGTGTAAGAAAAACAAAGGCGGCGTTGAGGCACGGACTTGCGGTACTTACAAAGAAAAAAAGCATAAAGGAAATCACGGTAAAAGAGCTGGTTGAAGAGGTTGATATTAATCGTTCGACTTTCTATCTGCACTATACCGATATATACAGTATGGTGGCTGAACTTGAAAGCGAGCTTTTGGAGGAATTTAAGAATGCAATAGATTTGTATCCGCCGACAAACAGTGAAGAAGAGATGTGCAGATTCTTTGAGCACATTTATAATATTTTGAATGACAACCGTGAAATCTGCGTTGCTCTTGTAAGCGAAAACGGTGACATTTCTTTTATCCGTCAGGTCGAAACCTTTGTGTCGGAAAGGATAAAGAAAATATTTGAAAGCGGTATGGTTAAAAATTTGTATGATGTAAGATATGTTTTTGATTTTTGCATTTCCGGCGGTATGGGACTTTTCAAGCATTGGCTTACCGATGAAAACGCTCTTGAGCCTGCGCATATGGCAAAGATTACCACGGATATGGTTGTGGGCACTTTAAAGAGCTTTGACAATAACTTTCGGGTGTCGGATTATTCAAAAATAAAGCTTTGATTTTTGCGTATTATATAATGTATAGTAAAATCGACTGCGAAAATTTATATACACAGGAAAATTTTGCGTAAAAAGAAAGAAAATCAGAGTTTTTTTCTTAAATCTCTTGCATTTTTTGAAGTTATATGCTATTATAATTGACATATGACTGATACTTTAAGGAGGTGGGACAATGCCAAACATTAAATCTGCAAAAAAGCGTGTAAAGGTTATCGCTACTAAGACAGCTCAGAACAAGGCTGTAAAGTCAGCTTTAAAGACAGTTATCAAAAAGGCTTACTACGCTGTTGACACTAATGCTGCCAACAAAACAGAGGCAGTTAGTCTTGCTATGAAGAAAATCGACCAGGCAGCAGCTAAGGGTATTATGCATAAGAATACAGCTGCAAGAAGCAAGTCATCTCTTGCAAAAAGACTTAATGCATCTGCATAAGTTAAAGATTTTGAATTGCAACCTTAAAAGCAGAGATTTTTCTCTGCTTTTTTTGTTTTTATGTTGACATTTTTTTGAAAAATGGTAGAATATATTTAGATAATACGCATATAATATTGCCGTTAATTTAACATAATCGGGAGGAATAACATATGAAAAAGAAACATTTTTGGCTCATAATCAGCATTATTTCGGCGGTTGCCGTAGCTTCTGCTGCGCTTACAGCTTTCTTCATTGTTAAAGATAAGCAGAAGAAAGACGATGAAGAGCTTATGGAGTACCTCGACAGCTCTATTGAATAAAATTCTTAAAGGTCATCCGCTTGGGTGACCTTGTTTGTTACGGAGTGATTTTGTGATACAACACGAGCTTGACAGACTTTTAAAAGAAGCTAAGGGCAATAAAGAGTTGAAAGAAAAATTAATTGCCACAAAAAATGCGGAAGATCCCGTATCCGAATTTTGCTCGCTTTGTCAAAGTCTTGGCTATGATATAAAGATAGGCGAACTGTTTGCCTGCGGTCAGGATATGAACGATTCAAAGTTAAGAAGCGTGAACGGCGGCGGAGTAAACGGAATTGACGGTTGGGACGATACCTATGAGCAATTTTTCCTTACTCTCGAATGGTGCAAATAAAAAAGCAGGGATTGTGCCCTGCTTTTGTTATTGATTTTAACTTATAAGTGCTGTATAATAAAGATGTAAAGAAACGGCTTTAGCTGTTTCGCTGACATGGGTTAATTTTTATGACTAACCGCTCTGTATTGCGACTACAGGGCGGTTATTTCTTTCTTATGTTCTTTATGATTTCATTTACTGCTGTCAAAGCAATAGCAAATGCAATTAAGTATGTAATACTCTCGACCATAAAATATAACACCCCCTTTCGCAAGGGAGCTGAAACAGCCGCCACCGTTTCTTTACATTTGACATTATAACAAATTTTTTAAAGCTGTTCACCGAAAAATTTTGTTACACACCGTTGCTTGCAAAATGATAATAATATTGCAATTTTTCGCCATATGTGGTACTATAAATGATGGATAGTATTCGCTTTGAAACTGTACCACTTTATATTTTTACTATTATCCGTTCGCCTGTATCCGCTCGGAACAGGACTATACGGAAAGCGGTACGGGATTTACTTAGTTTTTGTAAATCCTTTTATTTCTTTTTAGCGGTATGTTCAAATACTTTTAAGGAGAATTACCAATGAAAAAAACTGTAACAACATTTGCCAAAGCTAAGCAGTCGGGAGAAAAGCTTACAATGCTTACCGCCTACGATTATTCAACTGCAAAGCTTATGGATGAGTCCGGTGTAGATGCTATTTTGGTCGGCGATTCACTGGGTAATGTAATTTTAGGATATGACAGCACGGTTGCCGTTACTATGGAAGATATGATTCACCACGGTGCGGCGGTTGCAAGAGGCGCAAAAGAGGCAATGGTAGTTGTGGATATGCCGTTTATGTCATACCAGACCTCTGTTTATGACGCACTTGTAAATGCGGGCAGACTTATGAAAGAGGCTAACGCAGGCGCAGTAAAACTTGAGGGCGGCGAAAGTGTTTGCGAGGCAATCAAAGCTATTACACAGGCAGGTATTCCTGTTATGGCACATCTCGGACTTACTCCGCAGTCTGTAAATGCTTTCGGCGGATTTAAAGTTCAGTGCAAGGACGAGCTTTCCGCTAAAAAACTTGTAAAAGACGCTCTTGCCGTACAAGAGGCAGGCGCTTTTGCGGTTGTGCTTGAGTGCGTTCCCGCAAAACTTGCGGAATATGTTACAAGTATTCTTGATATTCCGACTATCGGTATCGGTGCAGGCGCAGGCTGTGACGGTCAGGTGCTTGTATATCAGGATATGCTCGGAATGTTCAGCGACTATACACCGAAATTTGTTAAGAAATATGCAGATGCCGGTACATTTATGCGACAGGCATTTACCGATTATATAAACGAAACCAAGTCAGGTGCTTTCCCAAGTGAAGAGCATTGCTTTAAGATAGATGAAGATGTGATGGAAAAGGTTATGGAGGAAGAAAAATGATTAAGCGTACAGGTTCTGTTGCAGAAGTAAGACAGCAGGTTAAAGAATGGAAAAAGCAGGGACTTACAGTAGGTCTTGTGCCGACAATGGGATATCTTCATGAGGGTCACAAGAGCCTTATTGACAGAGCAGTAAAAGAAAATGACAGAGTAGTTGTAAGCATTTTTGTAAACCCTATTCAGTTTGCTCCGAACGAGGATTTGGAAAGCTACCCGAGAGATATTGAAAAGGATACCGAGCTTTGCACAAATGCAGGCGCAAGCCTTATTTTTAATCCGACACCCGAGGAAATGTATCCGAACGGCTTTTCTACAAATGTTGTAATGAATAATCTTACAAAAGAACTTTGCGGCAAAACAAGACCGACTCATTTCGGCGGTGTTTGCACAGTTGTAAGCAAACTCTTTAATATTGTTGCTCCTGACAGAGCGTATTTTGGCGAGAAAGACGCTCAACAGCTTGCTATTATTAAGAGAATGGTAGCAGATTTGAATTTTGACATTGAAATCAAGGGCTGCCCGATAGTTCGTGAGGCAGACGGACTTGCAAAAAGTTCAAGAAACACTTATCTTTCAGCCGAAGAAAGACAGGCGGCACTTGTGCTTAGCAAGAGTATTGCACTCGGCAAAAAGATGGTTGAGGACGGCGAGCGTAACGCTCAAACCGTAATTGATGCTATGAAAAAGTGCATTTCGGCAGAACCGCTTGCAAAGATTGATTATGTAAGCGCAGTTGATGCATTGAGCATTACACCGATTGAAACATACAGCGGTTATGTGCTTACCGCAATTGCCGTTTATATCGGCAAGACAAGACTTATTGACAACTTTATTGTTGACATCGACACACTGTAAGCGTGTTTTCAGAAAGGGAGAGAGTTATGACAGTTACAATGCTTAAAAGTAAAATTCACCGTGCAACTGTTACTCAGGCAGAGCTTGATTATGTAGGCTCAATCACCATTGATGAGGCATTAATGAAAGCGTCGGGCATAATGGAGTACGAAAAAGTACAGATTGCCGATGTAAACAACGGTCAGCGTTTTGAAACCTATGTTATTGCAGGTGAGGAAGGCTCGGGTGTTATCTGTCTTAACGGCGCAGCGGCAAGATGTGTGCAAAAGGGCGACAAGGTAATTATTATGAGCTATGCTCAAATTGACAATACAAAGGCTTTAGAGCATAAGCCAAAGGTTGTGTTTGTCGACGACGACAACCGCATTACAAGAATTACATCATACGAAAAACACGGTCTTTTAAAGGATATGGAGGACTGAAATGTTTAAAGGCAAGAACATAATTCTTGGTGTGACAAGCAGTATTGCCGCTTACAAATCGGCAAATGTTGCAAGCGCACTTGTTAAAAAAGGTTGTAATGTCAATGTGCTTATGACTGAAAATGCAACAAATTTTATTAATCCTCTAACCTTTGAGGAGCTTACAAAGCACAAATGCATTATTGATACTTTTGACAGAAATGTTCAGTATAATGTTGCGCATATTTCTCTTGCTGTAAGTGCTGACGCATTTATAATTGCGCCTGCATCCGCAAATGTTATCGGCAAAATAGCAAACGGAATTGCAGACGATATGCTTACTACCACTGTTATGGCATGCAAGTGCCCTGTTATTATTTCGCCTGCCATGAATACAAATATGTACGAAAATCCAATTGTTCAAGACAATCTTGCAAAACTTGAACGATTCGGATATATTATAGTTCCGCCTGCCGAGGGCAGACTTGCCTGCGGTACAATCGGTAAGGGCAAAATGCCCGATGAGCAGGTGTTGCTCGACTATCTTGAAAGAGCTTTGTCGGATAAACAGGATTTCAAAGGAAAAAGGGTGCTTGTTACCGCAGGCCCTACTCAAGAGAGTATCGACCCCGTTCGCTATATTACCAATCATTCTTCGGGCAAAATGGGTTATGCCGTTGCAAGACAGGCCATGCTTAGAGGTGCGGAGGTTACTCTTGTGTCGGGCAAGGTGAATTTACCGCCTGTTCCTTTTGTAAAAATGATATATATAACCACTGCAGAAGATATGTACAATGCGGTCACTGCGGAATTTGAAAATACCGATATTGTTATAAAGGCAGCGGCGGTAGCTGATTTCAGACCAAAGCGGATTGCAGACGATAAGCTGAAAAAAGCAGACGGAATGGACAGCATAGAGCTTGAACCGACAAAAGACATATTAAAAGAGCTCGGAAAAAATAAAAAGAATAGGTTTATTTGCGGATTTTCGATGGAAACCAAAAATATGACCGAAAATTCAAGAAAAAAACTTGAAAATAAAAACCTTGATATGATAGTTTGCAACAACTTAAAGGTTGAAGGTGCAGGCTTTCAGGGTGACACGAATGTTGTTACCGTTATAGACAAAACGAATATAACAGAACTTGGTATAATGTCCAAAACAGAGGTTGCGGACAAAATCCTTGACAGAATCGCAGAAATTAATAAATAATAATTTAAAATAAGATTTTCAGATTGGATGATTTTTATGCACGAGAAAATAGTTGAACTTCTCTCTCAAACAGAAGATTATATTTCCGGACAAGAGCTTTCGACACAGCTCGGAGTTTCCCGTCAGGCCGTATGGAAAGCCATAAACACTCTCAAATCACAGGGATATGTTTTTGACTCGATTACACGCAAAGGCTACAAGCTGGTTGCGTATCCGGAACATCTCAACACATATGCGGTAAAATCACATCTGAATACAAATCTTATCGGTAAAAATCTTATTGTTCTGGATTCGGTAACATCTACAAACGATTATTTAAAAACTCTCGGTGCAGAGGGCTGCGAAAGCGGAACTTTGGTTGCGGCAAGAGAACAGACAAAAGGCAAGGGCAGACTTGGCAGAGTATGGCAGACAAAGAAAGATGACGGAATTGCATTTTCTTTTCTGTTTCGTCCCGACCTTGCGCCCAATGAAATTACAGGTATCACACCGCTTGCAGGTCTTGCGGTGTGCAAGGCAATAAGGGATTATACAGGCATTGACTGCAAAATCAAGTGGCCTAACGATATTATCACCGGACATAAAAAACTTGTGGGCATACTTACCGAACTAAGTGCTGAATTTTCTGCGGTTGAATACACAATTACGGGTATAGGCATAAATGTTGAGCATACGCAGTTTCCGCAGGAAATTGCGCACAAAGCTACATCAATATTCCTTGAAACAGGCAAGCATATCGACCGCAACGAGTTTTTGGCGGTTGTTATCGAATATCTTGAAAGAGAACTTTTGACTAATGATTTACGACTTACCGAAAAGGCTCTTAAAGAATACACTTCGCTCTGTGCAACTATCGGCAGAAATGTCAGTTTTTTCAGAAATTCACAGCAGCTGAACGGAGTAGCTGAAAAAATTGACAATAACGGCGAGTTGGTCGTAAAACTTGAGGACGGTACTCTGCACACAGTAAATTCGGGCGAAGTTACAGTGCAGGGAATCTATTAATTGGAGGAAGAGATGCCGATATACAAAATAGCCGACCTTAATATTGAGATAAACCCAAAATATGAAAAAACAAGCAAACAGCTTGCAGCTTATATCACAGATGAAAAGACGGCTGACTTTTGTGTTGAGGCAGAGCAAAACGAGATTGACAGATTGGTTGCCGGCGGCGGAATTGATTACCTTAGCGAAAGCTGTATAATCAATACCTTGGTTTGCAGAGAAATTCTTGACAACTATGACGGACTTTTCTTTCACAGTTCGGCTTTAATGTTCGACGGCAAAGCATATATCTTTTCTGCACCGAGCGGAACGGGAAAATCCACACACACTGCACTTTGGCAAAGGCATTTTGGCGGCAGGGTGCAGATGATTAACGATGACAAACCGATAATCAGAAAAAAAGGCGGAGTTTTTTATGTTTACGGAACTCCGTGGATGGGCAAGTCAAATATCGGAGCAAATATTTCTGCACCGCTCGGAGCGGTGTTCCTGCTTGAGCGTGACAGAGTAAATTATGCCGAAAAGGTAAGTGCGGGAAAAGTTTTTCCGAAACTGCTTGAGGCAACTTTAATTTCCAAAAAACAAGACAGAATGAGCAAAATTCTTGAATTGTACGACGAGATTTTCTCGGCTGTCGATTTGTATTCATTGCATTGCACAATAAGTGACGATGCGGTTACGGCGGCATACGACGCAATTTGTAAATAACGCTTATCGAAAGGAAATTACTATGGATTTTGAAAAAGTAGTATCTGTTAAAAATATGAGAGAAAGTGACGCCCGCACAATTGCGGAGCGTACCCCTTCGGCAGAGCTTATGATGAGAGCGGCACAGGGCATTTTTGATAAAGTAAAGTTTGCGGGAAAAACCTGCGTTGTATGCGGCAAGGGCAACAACGGCGGCGACGGTTATGCGCTTGCGTGTATTCTTGCAAGACATTCGATGGCTTGTACAATTGTGAGAGCTGTTGAAGGCTTTTCAAAAGACGGACTTTATTATTATCAACTTGCAAAATCACTGGGCGTTAATGAAATATCACTTTATGAGGCAGGCAATTTTGAGGGATACGACATTGTTGTGGATTGCCTGCTCGGTACAGGATTTTCGGGCAAGGTTGAGGGTGAAATTGCACAGGCAATCACCCAAATAAATATGACTCCTGCGTATGTTGTAAGCGCCGACATTAACAGCGGCATTAACGGCGACACAGGTTACGGCGAACTTGCGGTAAATTCAGACATCACAGTGTCTATCGGCAGTCTTAAGACGGGACTTTTCCTGAATGACGCACCGTATTATATTGATTCGCTTACAAATGCCGACATCGGCATTGAACTTTTGCTTGACGAGTACAAGCTGATAGATTACGATAATCTGGAACTTTTTGAGGGATATAATTCGGAGGTATATACAACCGAAGAATTTATGGAGAAGTTTAATTATTCTCCCGAAACCTGCAACATTACCGAAATCGTAGCAGAGATGAGCGTTAAGAACAAGAAAACAATTGTTGTAAAGACAGAACATTCGGCGGTTATTGCAGATGTAAAATATGTGTATTTCTGCGCCGATTATATAAGAAATTAATAATGCCTTTATTTTGGCTTTTGTATATTGCAAAACATAAAAGCGTATGATAAAATAGCTTTTGAAAGGGATTGATGTTATGCGAAATTTAATGCAGAAATTTGCAGTTTTTATGCAGGGCAGATACGGTACAGATAAGCTTAACAACTGCCTTTTTGTGCTGTTTCTTGTGCTATGGTTTGTAAATATCTTTGTGTTTGCACCGATACCGACGCTGATTATTGACGCCTTTGAAATTGCGATAATTGTTATTACCGTGTTTCGTTCGCTTTCACGCAATATCTCCAAAAGAAGTGCGGAAAACCGAGCTTTTATGCCTGTTTACAATGCCGTTACAGGTTGGTTTAAGCTGACTTATAAAAAAATCCGTGACCGCAAAGAATACCGTTACTTAAAGTGCCCTATCTGCAAGGCACAGCTTAGAGTACGAAATGTAAAAGGTAAACACAGAGTTCACTGCCCTAAATGCGGAAGTGAATTTGATAAGAAAATATAACCGATAAAAAGCCGCTTGTTCAGAGCGGCTTTTTTGTTTGTACTGCTTTTGCCAAAAGTTGGGGTAATTTATGGTTTGGCTATCGTCAGATTGCAAAAACATAT
>NZ_JBBNJY010000048.1:0-12169 GCF_040093295.1 Ruminococcoides bili | reverse complement strand
GCCTCGCTGTTTGCCGGCTTGAACACAACAGTGTTAGTAAAAAGTATTTGTGGGCTTTGCCAATACCTACAACCTTTGAAAATGTTGACCAAACTTTTATAATTGCTTGGCTAATACAATAAAATTTGTTTGTACATTATAATAGTATCAAAATTACATATCATTATTACCAATAAAAAATATACAATTTTGTATGATATAGTTATACTTTCAAAATATTGTTTATCAGTTTGTAAAATATGTATTTTTATTGCAATTATTTGGTTTTATATTATAATAATACAAAATATGTTGTTAATAAACGACAAAAAAGAGAGACTAAATTAAATGAAAAAATTTTTTGCGGTAGTTATTTGTGCTGTTATGATAGTATCTGCTACAGCATGTACAGGCAGTAACAAAGGCGATAATGTTGAAAGCAGTGCAGCAATTGTTAATAGTATAGTATCAAACGATGAGAGTTCGCAGGCAGAGTCTAACAAAGATGATTCTAAAATGTTTGCGAGTATTCAGGAATATCTTGAATATCCAAATACGAAAAAATCTATTGAAACTATGAAAAGCACCCTTTCAACAACTCTTTATGATTTTGATTGTTATGCTGACGGTGATGCACTCATATATGAATATAAGTTTACAAAGCAGATTTCCGATGATAAGCTTGAAAATGTGAAGAATATACTTGATGATACTTTTGAAGATATGGATTCTACTTTATCTGATCTTATGGAAGAACTTTTAGAGTATGTAGATATTGAAAATCCGATTATTTCTGTAAAGTATGTAAATAATGACGGTTCTGTAATCACAGAAAAATCATTTGATAAGTCAATTCTTGAGGAAACAACATCAGATGTTAATTCAAGCGATGAGAAATCGGTATAAGTAAAAAGTTGTCAGCTCACCACCTTTTATGGGTGGTGATTGTTGTTTTATATAGCTTTTTATGATAAAATGAAAATATTATAAAACAACAGGGAGGTTTTTATGAAACGATTTTTTGCAATATTCATTTGCATTGCTACAGCATTGATATTTGTTGCCTGCACAAATAATTCTGAAACAAAAAGCAGTAAAACCAAAACTACGCAAATATCCGCACAGAACAGCGGTGGTGAAAAAAGTTTTGCGAGCATAGAGGACTATATAAACGCAGAAGAAACCCAAAAGGCCATAGACAGTATGAAAAAATCATATGAGTGTATGTATGATTTTGATTGCTATGCGGAGGATAACAAATTTGTTTACGAGTACAAATATCTTGAAACTGTAGGTGATGAGGCATTGCCGCAGATAAAGAAAGCATTTGACGAAAAGTTTGAAGAAATGAAATCGACCGTAAAGCCGTTGATGGAGCAGCTTTTAGGCAATGTAAAGGAAGAAAATCCGATTGTGGTATTAAGGTTTTGTAACAGCGACGGTTCTGTAATATCGGAAAAAGAATATGATAAAACCGTTCTTGATGAAGCTGTATCCGAAAATTAAAAGCTGCAATATAACTAACAAATTTTATAATAATTTTTAATCATCACCTGTTAGGGGTGGTGATTATTTTTGTATGGAGTTTAATGGTCTGTTTGAATTTTGGAATAAAGTTAATAATTAGGGTTTAGCAGAGTATTTCGTAAAAATTATAAAAGTTTGGTCAACCTTTGAAAAGGCTTGACCTGAATTTTTAAATTATTCGCCTTAAACACTGTGTTAAACCATAATTTTCCCAACTTTCAATAAATTCCCATTAAAATAAAAATATTTTTGCAACCTTTTTATGATTAGAAAAGTGTTATATACAAAGGTGGTGAAATAATGAATGATTTAAACAACGATGATTTTGTTACAGATGTCGTAAATGAATATTCTGATACGATTTACAGGGTGGCTTTGAACATAACAAAAAACAGTGCTGACGCATTTGATGTGTGTCAGGAAGTTTTTATAAGATTAATTAAAAACAAACACAAAATAAAAGACCGCAGTCATCTGAAAGCATGGCTTTTGCGTGTTGCCGTAAATTGCGCCAAAAGCTGCAAAACATCGGCATATGTTCGCCATTGCGTACCGCTTGCCGAGGCAAGAGAACAGGGTGTGTCGGATAATACTTTTGATAAAGCAATTTTTCAATTCGTTATGCAATTGCCGCCAAAGTACTGCGTTGCGATTTATTTGTTTTATTATGAAGATTTAAAAATCAGTGAGATTTCAAAAATACTGAATGTAACACAATCAACGGTTAAATCAAGACTTGCAAGGGGCAGAAAACAACTTAGAGAAATTATTGAAAGGGAGCAATCATATGACTGATAAAAAAGATTTTAATGCGGAAGTATATAAAAATAATGTGAAAAATATTAAACTTAGCGAAAAGCAGAAAGCTGAATTGATAAAAGTAATGCGTAATACCGAAAAACAATATAAACAAAACAATGTATCTCACAAAGTTTTCAATTTGAAAACAGGAACAGCGGCAGCAATAGCCGCAGTGTTTGTATTTGTTGCAATATATGCAGGATTTTTTAAACCGAATACAGAGCGAATTTCTTCAAATAAAAATATTTTTACAATAACGGCAAACGCCGCCGAAATTGAGGACAAGTCTGAAATAGGTGTATTTTCGTCGGTCAACGGAAGTCAATATTTATTGAAAGATTTTAATAATGATGACACGATTTATCGAAACGCACAGGGAAAAACCGATTATTTTAATGATTTTGAACTTACAAACCTTAAAATCAGCGGAAAAAATATTGAGAGCGTGACATTTAATTCAAAACAAAAAGGAATTTATTTTCTTATAAATTCATATATAAACGATAATGAAAATACGGAAGATGCAGAAGACGGCAATAGTTATAATTATTATAACAGTATAGCCGAAATCGGAAGTATAGCCGAAATCGGAGATTTTTCAAATTACGGAAGTCTTGATAATTCACAATATACAAAAGCGGAATTTAAAGAACATTCGGACGGTTTATATGGGGAGTTTTGTGACGGATTTACATTTACGGTAAAAAACCCGAGTGAAAACGAACAGGAGATAAAACTTGATAAAGCGATAAATCTTATGGTTGAAACCGACAGAACAGACAGTGAAATTGACAATTGGGCAGACGAATATTACCGACTTGACAGTGAACTTTTAAGTATGAGAGTGAAAAATCGTATGAGTGATGACGGAGAAATTCAAGTTACAGATGAGGAAAATGCTCTTGAAACAAAGATGGAAAATATAAATAACAGCATACTTTCAAAAATTGTTGACGGGGCAGAGATTGATGTAAGCGTGCAGTTTACGGACGGAAGTGTTCAAAGCGAAAAAATCAGAATTTCTTACAATAACGGCAATTGCGGCGGGGAAGATAATTTCCCGAGTATTACTTTCAGATTGGTGTGAGTTTGGTTTAGCGAATAGTCAAACTAATAAATTTAAAAATTTAGGTCAAGCCTTTAAAAGGTTGACCAAGCTTTTATAATTGTTTGGCAGAAATTTTGATGCTTTTCAAAATCTGTATTTAATAAACATACAAAAAAGACCGCTATCATCAAAATAGCGGTCTTTAAATATTCGATTATCAATATGACTGTATTGCAGAGAGCATTTTTTCAGGTGTTATTTGTGTATATTTCATTCCGTCAAACACAAGGTCATTGCCGTCAAAGGTATAATCATATGTGTCTGTCTGCTCGCCGTCCATATCATAAACGGCTGTCACCTTATTGAGTTTTGTATTGTATGTGAAATATGTAAATGTTGTGCCGTAGGAGTTGCAGTACATTCTGCCGTCCTCGCCAAAGTAATAGTAAAGTCCTGTTCCGCTGTCCCATGCGCCTACAAGTTTTTCGTCTATCTGCGGATTTTCCGGTGCGCTTGGAACAAAGGTCGGATTATCCACCTTTTCAAGCACTGAATCTTCACCGTTATTTGTAATTGTAATTTTTTTGCCGTCCTCGGCAACTGTATATGAATACTCGCCGTTAATGCCGAACATAAGCTGACATTTAAAGGTTTCTTCGCCTGTACTTTCGTCAGTGCCGACCGAATATTTACCGCAATATCCCATATTTCCCACAATAATCGACGCTCCGCCTTTACCGTTAAACAAAAAAGTAAAACTTTCAAGTTTAGAGCCTGCGCCTTCCGCTATTCTCCAATATCCGGCAAATGGGTCTGCCGGATTTTCCAGCGGTGCATGCAGAGCATCAAGGCTGAAATTCACTCCTTCGGGTGTGGTTGTCTGTGCCTGTGTCGCTTGAGTTTCTGTCGGTGTACTGCTACTCGATTCGGCATTTGTGCCGTTTGAACAACCGGCCGCAGTTACGACAAGCATTGAACATACAAGTGTGGTTATAATCGACTTAGTAAAAATTTTTTTCATTGCAAAATTACTCCAAATTTAATTTTGAGGCGGTTTTTCCTCAACATATTAATTTTATTATTATCTGCTGTAAAAGTCAATATCGTTGCAATAATTTATACACACCGTTGTGTCAGCGGTATCTGATTTGTGCGGTTTTCTCCGAAAAGCCTCCGAGTTTTGTATAAACTTTTGCTTCAACATCAACGGGCACTTCATAAATAATAATGCATACGGCTTTTTCGTTATCTTCGCTGTTTTCTTTACTGCGGCAGTAAGTTATGTGGGGGCTTGTATATCTTTCGGAGTAGTACATATTTGTACATACCACGGTATCGTCTTTGTTGTCTAACTCTACCGCACATAAGTATAACGAATATTTTTTAAAAAATTCGTCGTTATATCTGTTGTCAACATTAATTACATCACCCATAGGCATAACTTTGCTGTATATCTCATTTAAATAGTTTAAGCTGTCATATGTATCTTTGGTACTGCGTATTCCCATTAATGTACCGGAAACAGTATCTGTAAGGTTTATTATTTCGTCTATTGCGTTGCCCTTTAAGTCGTCGGAGTACACATATTCGTCAATAGCGTCAGCATATACTGTGTTGATTGGGTCTTTATAATAAAAGTTACTTTCATCGTTTGTTTTGTCGCTATAACCCGAAGTTGATATATAAACATACCGTGGAGTAAATTCAAAACTTCTTAAACAAATGATATTGCACACCAAAAGCACTGTAATAGGCACAAGGCACATAGCAAGCCGTATAAATATATTGCAATTCAAATACTTTACCGCATATATAATGAAAGCGACGCTTAAAGCAATCAAAAACCACAGCAGTACGGGGACGCAAAAGCTGTATATAATAAATTCGCCGACTATCAGAACAGCCTCTGTAATGATTATTGCTTTCATATTAGTTATTGTGAGCGAGTGGTAAATATATCTGTATGCCGAAAAAATGCCTGCACCCAGAACAAGTATAAACAGTTCCATAAAAAAAGGCATAGCTTTTGCATACATTTCTTCTTGGAAAAATATTCTTGTTGCAAAGAGTATCGTATTTTCCGCAATTAACACGATAAACAGAAATAAAGCCGTGTTGTCCAAAACAGAGTGTTTTTTGTATTTTCTTTCTTTTTCTGCCTCTTTTTCTGCCTGTTGTTCCCGTAACTGAACGGCATCATCGTTTTCCGTGTTTTCTTCACCGTAAAATTTAAATTCGTTCATATTATTCCTATATTCCTTATTTTTGATATATTCAGAATTTTCTGCCTGTTTATTATAATAAGAAACAAAATTGTTTGTCAATGCTTTTTGTTTGGTTATCAGAATTTGC
Organism: Ruminococcoides bili; assembly: GCF_040093295.1. Classification (NCBI taxonomy): domain Bacteria; kingdom Bacillati; phylum Bacillota; class Clostridia; order Eubacteriales; family Oscillospiraceae; genus Ruminococcoides; species Ruminococcoides bili. Next base: position 6,462 of record NZ_JBBNJY010000048.1, on the reverse strand, counting down.
CTAAGAGTGGGTTTCGTTAAATAATAAGGTTTTGTTCTGAAAGTTTGGTCAACCTTTAATAAAAATCCAAAAAATCATACAAAAAGTCCTGCAAAGCATTAAAGCCTTACAGGACTGATTATAATATACAATTTTAAATAAAACTTATGCGGCGGAAGATACGATTCTTTTGCCTTTCCAAGTGCCTCTCTGCCAACGGATAAACACAATAATTCCTCTGAATATTTCATCGCACGCCATACCTATCCATACGCCTGCAAGTCCCATATTCATTACAATTCCGAGCACATACGCAAGCAGTACGCTTATGCCCCACATTGAGAAGATTGCAAGTATTGTCGGGAATTTTACATCGCCTGCGGCTTTCATGGAGTTAATGATTACAATGTTTGTTGTTCTGCCTATTTCAAGGAAAATCGAAATGAACATCATATTTGAAGCAAGCTCGACAACTGCCATATCGTCTGAAAATGCTTTGAAAGTATATCCCGATACAAGCCAGTTAATAACGGCAATGGAAATCGAAACTATCATACCGATTCTTAGCGTTTTCATAACTCTTTTATATGCAAAGTCGTAGTCGTTTGCGCCAACGCTGTGTCCTACAATTATCTGCGTTGCAATGGCAGCGGAATAAGCAAACATATATGTAAAAGTACACATCATATTTGCGTAAATTCGTGCGTTAATTGCGACCATTCCCATTGTGTTGATAAGTGCCTGCAGCACAAGCTGTGAAAAGTTATAGCTTATGTTTTCGCCTGCGGTCGGGATTCCGAGTTTTAACAATTCTTTAAGAATATTTATAGGGAACGGGCGGAGGTATTTAATACCGAGTCTGCCTTGAATAACCTTATAGAAGTAAATAATTGCGGCTACAAGCGCAAAAATACGGCTTAAGCATGTAGAAATCGCAACACCCTCTGTGCCAAGGTCAAGAAAAGAAAGCGGGCCGTAAAGGAAACAGTAGTTACCCACGATATTTACAATATTCATACCGAGGGATACAAACATTCCGAATCCCGTTTTGCCGTGGCTCATAAATATTGCTGAAAAAGCATTGAAGACCGCCTGTGTAAATATTGTACCGCCGACTATTTTCATATACATATTGGCGTCAGGTATCATTTCGGCAGGTACCTGCATAATAATAAGTAGGGGTTCGCTGAACAAAAATACAATAAGACTTATTACCACGCTTAGCGCAAGGTTAAATGAAATTGCAACCGTGTAGATTTTATTCATTTTTTCAAATTGCTTTGCGCCGAGGTATTGGCTTACAATAACGCCCGTTGCACTCGATATAATGTTGAACGCAAGGTTTAAAAATCCGAGAATAGAGTTTGCATTGCCTATTGCACCGACTGCAATGTCATTGTAGTTTGACAGCATAATAGTGTCAATGTAGCCGAGTGAAAGTCCGAGCAGTGACTGAAAAAATATCGGCAGTGCAAGACTGAATACCGTTCGTTTTAAGGGATCAACTTGTTTTTTCTTTAATTTGGCAGGCGACTCAGCCATAAAAAAACACTTCCTTTACAAGATGTATGTTGACTTTATATTTTAATATTGTATAATAAGGTCAGAAAATAAACCTTATATTGCTTATAATTGTTTTTAAGATTTTATATTATGAAAGGATAAATAAAATGAAAATTTGCGTATTCGGTGCTTCAAGCGAGCAGATAGAGAAAATTTATATAGATACCGCCGAAAGTCTGGGCAGAACGATTGCAAACCGTGGCGACGCCGTAATTTACGGCGCAGGAAAATACGGTGTAATGGGTGCGACCGCAAGGGGCGTAACCTCTGAAAAAGGTGAACTTATAGGTGTAGCGCCTGAATTTTTCAAGAAAGACAATGTTCTTTACGACAAGTGCACAGAACTTGTTTTTACGGACACAATGCGTGAGCGTAAAGGTGTAATGGAAGACCGTGCGGACGCTTTTGTAATTTGCGCAGGCGGTATCGGCACTTTTGAAGAATTTTTTGAAGTGCTTACTCTCAAGCAGCTTAGTCAGCACAGAAAGCCGATTGTTATGTACAATGTAAACGGATATTACGATTCACTCATAAATATGATGAAAAAGTCCGTATCAGAGGGCTTTATGAGTGACGATTGTCTTAAACTCTTTACCGTAGCAAATACCGAACAAGAGGTTTTTGAGCAGATAGACAACTATAAAGAATATACCTATGATAAGTACGGCTTTTTAAGGGAGGGTGACAACAATGGCTGATCGTTGTGACCAATGCACATATTTTGTGGAAGATGACGAGTACGGTGACTACTGTTCTTTGAGTCTTGATGAAGACGAAATGGAAAAGTTTTTGACAGGCAATACCGAACAATGCCATTATTTCAGGCTCTATGACGAGTACAAAATCGTGCAGAAACAAAATTAAATCTTCTTTATTCCAAAAATATAATGTGAATATAAAATTCACATTGATTAAAGATTTATAATATTTATTTAAAATCTCAGAAAAATTCAATTTTTGTCTTTTTTTATATTTTATCAAAAAAACTTCCTTTTTACAAGGAAGTTTTTTTGTTTTTATTGTCATTTATAAACAGATAGAATAATAAAAAGATATAATCCGTAAAAATATAAACTATTCAAAATACCGAACTTTTGCTGTTTTGTTAGTGCAACTATACAAAAGTTATTCTAATATTGATATTTCCGTTGAAATAGTGTGCCAAAAGTATTAAAATAATATAGTGGCTTATAGAAAAAATGTAGTAATGTTTACAAACAAACTGTTTTGTGAATGCGGAAAATTACAAGAGAGAGGGAGTGCGTGATGAGCTTTTTGGGTAAAGCTGTTGAGCGTATGATGGCCGAAAATATCTCCCGTCATAAGCGTAAACGCTTGATAATCTTTATAACTGTCATCACTTTGCTCTCTATGGTTACCACAACGGTTGCGTGATTCAGCGTAAATACTTTTGCCGGTGTAGATAACCTCAATTTAAGCATTTCAGTAAGCGCACAGCTGAAAGTAGGTATGGAAAACTACGGTACAGAAATCGACGGACTTGATTATGTTCTTGCCCGCAAAGTTTTCAGAAAGTTTGAGGCGCTTAATCTCTCTTATATAAGAGATGAAATTGACGGCTTGCTCGCTTATCTTGACGAGCTGTTCGGTGAAGAGAATATGAACGAATGTAAAGACTACTTAAAGATGCTCAAAAAGCTTGTATAATTTGCAAAATAAGGGCAAACTTTGTTTGCCCTTTAGCTGATTTATTGACATTGTTCATTTTTGCTGATAAACTATATATAATGGCTTTTGTTACGCTAAAATAAAATTATAAGGAGTGTCTAAAATGGTGGATTTTAGTAAGTATTACAGATCTTACAAATATATGCAGGATATGCTGAAATCGGATTTTACTCACAATTATATAGAAGAGGCTCTCAAAGACGGGGACGAGGGCAAAGATTCTATATTCGGCAAAACTAATGAAAAAGTAATTGATATGGATTGGGTTATCGCAATCGAAGAAACCCTGCCGTATATTCAAAAAGCAATTGACGAACAGTGCAGATTTATCAAACAGGCAGAAAATGTTGTTCGCATTAAAAAGGCAAAGAAAATTCTTACGGTTGAGCGTGAGGAGGGTTTTGCTATTTACGAAAATCGTGTGCTTTTGACACTTATTCACAAGGCGCTTATGTTTGTTGATGACAAATATTCAAAAATGAAAGATGTACCTAACGATTCTTACAATAATATAACAATGAACCGTCACCTTGAGCTTAATCAGCAAAAGCTTGATTTCAGCGTTAATTATGTAAACGAAGACCACGAATCACTTGCAGAAGACCTTGATGTAGAGGATATTGAGTCGCTTTCAGATTTTGACCGTATCCGCAGAATTCGTCAGGGACTTAACGAGTGTCTTGCAACTCCGCTTATGAAAGAGATTGCAAAAGAACCGCAGGTAAAACCGCCGCTCACACAGACTAACCTGCTCAAGGAAAACCCTAACTTTAAAAAGGCAGTAGAGTTGTGGAGCTTCCTTGATACATACAAAAAGCAGGGCTTTGAACTCGTAGGCGAAGAGTACAACGGTAAGATGACTGACGAGAACAAGGAAGATGTATATCTTGCTATGGAATTTCAGCATTTTATGATGTCGATTACCACTAACCCCGCACTTAGAAAAATGCTGCAGGAAAAGTACGAAGAAGAAAATGCCCTTGCCAAAGAAGAGGCTGACCGCCCCGAAAAGGTAAAGGAAATGGTACTTGATGCACAGACAGAGGCAGTGCGCAAAGAAGAAATTGAAAAACTTACTGCGGAGATTACGGAACTTAAGCAGAAAATCGCAGAGCAAAAGCAAAAGATTGAGGAGCAGGCAAACATTATAAAGACACAGGAGGGCAAAATCGCTGCTCTTGAAAACGAAAGAGAAAGTCACGCAAAGCAGGTAGAGCAGATGAATGCCGACTTTGCCGAAAAAACAAGAATTGCGGAAGAAAATTTTGCAAACCGACTTAGTGCAAAGCAGAAAGAATTTGACGACGCACAGACCGCTCACAACGAATATGTTACAAAGCTCAACACAGATAATGCAAATAAGATTGCCGAGTTAAATACTAACCACAGCAACGAGGTTGCACAGCTTAAGAGCGATTATGAAAACAGAATTGATACTATTAATAAAGAAAACGCAACCGCAACAGCTAATTTGAAATCCGATTACGAGGGACAGCTTACTTCCATGAAAGCGGATTACACCTCGCAGATTAAGAATTACGAAAAGCAGATTGCCGATATTAATGCGGAAAACGCTAAGAATGTAAAAGAACTTAACGATAACCATGCCAAAGAAATCAAGACCATTACCAAAGAATCCGAAAAGAGAATGGCTGATTTTGAAAAAGAAACTACCAAGAAGATGAACGATACTATAGCTGATGTTAAAAAGAAAGCTAAAGACGAAGTTCGTCAGGCTGAAAAAACAGCAAAAGAAAAAATTGCAGAGGCAAAGGGCGAAAATAAGCTCTTTAAGAAGAAAAAAGAGGTATTCGAGGCGGCTTATGCGGCAGGTTCGGTAGGACTTATGGCAATGCTTGCCGAAAAATACGCATCTGAGGGCAGAACAGACTTTGCCGACCACCTTGTATCGGCAACAGCGGCAATCAGAGCAATTATGATTGCGCCCACACCAAAGGGTATTACACTCACAATGTACACCCACGGTTCCGCAAAACTCTTAAAACTTTATGCAGGCGTTACAAGATACGATGTAGCTATCGGCGACACTGTTTCTTCATTCGGCGGTGTTGAGGGACAGCCTGTATTTATCAGCTTTGCAGGTGTTGGAAGTGAGGTTGCCGACGAGATTGCAGGTAAAATCAAAGAAACGGCTGATTGTAAGGTAACTGTTTCTCAAAACAGAAGAATACAGTCAACGGGAATTATCGGCATATATTTCTGCGGAGAATAAGCAGGTATGCTATGAATAAGTCGGCACAGCCCGACGAAGATGCCGATTGGTCGCAGGCAACTCCCGGTGTTGATTACCTTTGCTTTGACCTTTATATGAGAATGCAGAATCCGAGAAAAATTTACATTACCGAAACTTCAATTCTCACTCCGCTTGACAGTGTGCTCACCTGGGATAATGAAACCAATAAAAGCAGTAACCCGAGCACATACGGTAATTTTTCAAAGGATTGTATGATTGGCGCAACAAGATTTTCCGTAAACAGCGCCGACGGTACAGAAAATAAACTTAAGTGGATCCATAGTGACGGTTTCCTTTCGGATTTTTGTTGTGGTAACTTAATTCTACTACGAAATCGTTTCTATGGATATTCTTTTTTATTGTTTCATCTTCATTTAACAATATGCGAAAATTTTTAAGTCATCAAATTTAAGAGATGTGCTAATTGTTTTGTCTGATTGGATTTCAAAAAACGGTTGGGATGAAAGTGGATATAATTATAGTAGTTTAGGCAGACAAGCCCAAGCTGTTTATGATAATAACTATTTCAATAATCGCTGATAGTTCACTTATTTAAGATTTATTACACAAAAAGTAAAGTTACACTACTAATCAATTAAAACGCAAATTAAACGATTTTAAACGGTATTTAAAGGAGCTGTAAAAAACAGCCTAAATAAAAAAACGACTGCATTCTAACCGAAAGGTAGGAATGCAGTTATTTTTGTGATATAATTTACTATCAACGAAAAGCCATATCAACAAGGTACATAAAACTAAAAAGTTTTCTACATTAAAGGTGCTTGGTTTTGCTCCTTTTCGAGTTATGCCCAAATTTTAAATGTTTTTTAACATTTTTCATATTTTCATATCATATTTTTATACAATTTCAAGAATGCAAGCAAAAAAATCACCGAGGCTCACTTTTTCGTGAATCTCGGCTTTTTGATATGCTGCTTTTTACAGCACCTATCGTCAGATTGCATAAACGGAAAGTA
>NZ_JBBNJY010000047.1:0-12459 GCF_040093295.1 Ruminococcoides bili | reverse complement strand
TTTGGTCAACCTTTTCAAAGGTTGACCAAACTTTTATAATCGTGACTGATAATTTAATCTTGCTCAAATTTTATTGTCCGATTAATATTCTGTAAAATTTTCTTTCGGTTATATTTTTTATTGCAAAATCATACTAATATTTGTAACCAAATATGCTTACTGAAAAGTCAGCCATACGCTGACATTGCGACAAACAGAAATCAGTAGCGCAATAAAATTAACGGAGGCTGTAAAATGTCAGAATATTTACCCGAAGGAAAACTCATTTTAACACAGGATAATATCAACACGCTCCACAGCTTTTCTTTATTAAGTGACGCAAAAAAGGAAGGAAAAATTCTTGAGGCAAGGGCCTGCGTTTGTGATGCAGAACATAATCTTATTGTTGACCTCGGCATAATGAAAGGAATTATCCCACGTGAAGAAGGTGCAATCGGTATTCGTGAAGGTACGGTGCGTGATATTGCGGTAATTTCAAGAGTAAACCGCCCTGTATGTTTTATCATCACCGACTTTGCCGTTGATGAAAACGGAGAACGCTTTGCAGTTCTTTCAAGAGAAAAGGCACAACAACGCTGTATGAAAAATTACATTTCTCACCTTGTCTGCGGCGATGTAATTGATGCTCGTATCACCCACCTCGAAAACTTCGGTGCATTTGCCGATATTGGGTGCGGAATTGTGGCTCTTATGCCGATCGATACAATTTCCGTATCACGAATAGAACATCCACGGGAAAGATTCACGGTCGGAATGGACATCAGAGCTGTAATAAAATCCATCGAAAACGGCAGAATAAGCCTAAGCCATAAGGAACTTCTCGGCACTTGGGAAGAAAACGCAAACAACTTTTGTGCAGGCGAAACCGTTGCGGGAATTGTACGCAGTGTAGAAAACTACGGTGCGTTTGTAGAACTTGCCCCTAACCTTGCAGGACTTGCAGAAAGTAAGGACGGCGTAAAAGCAGGTCAGCAGGCAAGCGTTTACATAAAAAGCATCATTCCCGAAAAAATGAAAATTAAAATCATCATCATTGACACTTTTGATTACAAATACAATCCGCAAAAACCTAAGTATTACTGCAACGGCAATCATATCGACAGATTCTTATATTCCCCCGAGGGTTGCAGTAAACTTGTGGAAACGGTATTTAATTGAATTTATAACTATATCACAGCAGACTGTCAGTTTGGCAGTCTGTTTTTGCATAATTTATAAAACATTCGTTTGACTTTTTAGCCTTGAAATGCTAATATATTAGTATAAATTGAATAAGGAAGTGTAAAAATGCAAACGGCACTTGATATTATTATAATTGTTTTGCTTGTTATTGCAGTTGTTATGCTCGGCATTGTTATCCTTAATCAGCTAAAAAAAGCATCGGACAACAGCAACAGTGAAGAATTTAAAAGACTTGAGCAAACTATCCGTAACGAACAATCGGCATTGCGACAGGAGCTTTCTTCATCAACTCAAATGTCAGTAAAAAATCTCGGTGATATGATTGCCGCAAGTCAGAATGCATACGCAATCAGCCAGAGTAAGAGCCTTGCTCAACTTGAGGAAAGATTAAAAACATTTTCGCTGACCAACGAACAACAGCTTGATAATATAAGGCACTCTGTTGAAAACCGACTTAATTATATTCAAGAAGATAACAATAAAAAACTTGAAGAAATGCGAAAAACCGTTGATGAGCGTTTACAGCAATCCATAGAAGAAAAAATGAACCGCTCATTTTCACTTGTCAATGAGCGACTTGAGCAGGTTTATAAAGGTCTTGGAGAAATGCAAAGCCTTGCCGTCGGTGTGGGCGACCTCAAAAAAGTCCTTTCAAATGTGAAAACACGAGGTATTCTCGGAGAAATTCAATTATCCGCAATTTTAAGCGAAATTCTCTCGCCCGAGCAGTACGAAGAAAATGTCGCCACAAAAAAAGGTTCAAAAAATGTAGTTGAATTTGCAGTCAAACTTCCCTCCGACGATGATAAATTTATTTATCTGCCTATTGACTCTAAATTCCCGGGTGATACCTATGCGGCTTTGCGTGACGCCATTGACGAGGGCGACAAAATAAAAATTGACCTTGCCGCAAAAGCGCTTATCACAAGAATAAAAAGTGAAGCAAAGGATATTCACGATAAATACATAGATCCCCCCTACACCACCGAATTTGCAATTATGTTTTTGCCTTTCGAGGGATTGTACAGTGAAGCAGTAAACCGAGGTCTTGTTGAAATTTTACAGCGTGATTACAAGGTAAACATCGCAGGCCCGAGCACTATGGCGGCATTACTCAATTCATTGCAAATGGGCTTTAAAACTCTTGCCGTGCAAAAAAGAAGTGCCGAAGTATGGGAAATTTTAGGCGCAGTAAAGCAGGAATTTGACAAATTCGGAGATGTGCTTGAGGCAACTCAACAAAGACTTGATCAAGCAAATAAGGAACTTGACAAACTCGTAGGTGTGCGTACAAGACAAATCCAGCGAAAGCTCAAAGATGTACAGACTCCTGCCAAAGAATTATCCGAAAAAATATTTGATGCCTAAAAATAAAGCGTACGCCAAAACGGTGTACGCTTTTTCAGCATAAAATGACATTTTTACTTGAAAACAATTGCAAAGTATAGTAATATATAATTATCAGAATTGGAATGGTAATTGCAATGAATATTAATGAAGTTTATCTAAGAATAATTGAAACTGAAAATGACAGCGATGTTGTAAAGCTTGCGAAAAAGGAAGTTATGGTAATTCCGATTTTAATAAATGCAATGCTTGACGAAAATAATTGTCGTGCGCAAAATATACTTATCGACCTTAGCGAACAAACACCTCTCTTGGTGTATCCGTATTTTCAATACATAATACAGGCGCTTGACAGATATGATAATTTTACAGCTTGGAACACATGGAGAATTATAGCTAATCTTTTAGTTGTTGATTATCTTGAGATGTGGGAAGAAATTAAAGATAAATACTTTGCGGCCTTTAACAGTGAAAACATAGCAGAAATTCTTGTAGTTGTTTCAACCGCAAAATTCATTATAAAATACAAACCTAAGGATAAAGAAAAGATTACAATACTTGCAAGTGAATGTGTAAATAATGAATTTAAAATTTGCAACGAACCTGCCCCGCATTTAAATACAGTTGCAAAACAGGCAGTTGACGAATTTTTCAACAATTTGTAATAGCAATGTTAATAACTTGTCGGGAATTATAAAATAATAATTATGATTTAGCATACTTTCGCCTAAATAATTATAATTGCTTTGCGAAGTATTTTTGCTAAACTGTAATTTAAACATTATCCCAACATTTAACCAAAACCTAATAAAAAACAAGAAAGCTGTACCTGAATACTCAAGTACAGCTTAATTTTATGCAAAACTTATTAAGTAAAATTACTTAATAAGGCTAACGCCGTCCATTTCTGCAGGCTGCTCTAAGCCCATAATCTGGAGCATAGTAGGAGCAATATCAGCAAGTCTGCCACCCTCACGAAGCTGGCAATCATAGCCTACTACACAGAAAGGAACAGGATTTGTTGTATGAGCTGTAAACGGTGAACCGTCAGCGTCTACCATCTTATCTGCATTACCGTGGTCGGCTGTGATAAGAGCAACACCGCCCATTTTCTTGATAGCCTCAACAACTCTGCCTACGCAAGTGTCAACAGCCTCAACAGCCTTTACAGCTGCCTCGAATACTCCTGTATGACCAACCATATCACAGTTAGCGTAGTTTAAGATAATCATATCATACTTACCGCTCTCAATAGCAGGTACGAGCTTGTCTGTAACCTCATAAGCACTCATCTCAGGCTGTAAATCATATGTTGCAACAGCAGGTGACTTAACAAGGATTCTGTCCTCGCCCTCATACTGCTTTTCAACACCGCCGTTGAAGAAGAATGTTACATGAGCGTACTTCTCTGTTTCGGCAATTCTAAGCTGTGTCATACCCTTGTTTGAAACATACTCGCCAAGTGTATTCTTAAGTGTCTGCGGCTTAAATGCAACATCAACATTTGGCATTGTAGCGTCATACTGTGTCATACATACAAAGTTTACAGGGAAAAATCCGTTCTTTCTCTCAAATCCCTTAAATTCAGGATCAACAAAAGTTCTTGTAATCTCTCTTGCTCTGTCAGGACGGAAGTTAAAGAAGATAACGCTGTCGTTTGGCTTAACCTGTGCGCCGCCGTCAACTACAACAGGAACTACAAACTCGTCTGTAACGCCGTTTTCATATGACTTTTCAATAGCACAGCATGGGCAATCGGCTTTTTCACCTTCGCCGTAAACCATAGCGGCATATGTCTTTTCAACTCTGTCCCAGTTATTATCACGGTCCATAGCATAGTATCTGCCTGAAACAGTAGCTACCTTACCCACACCGATTTCTTTCATCTTGTCGAGGAGCTCGTTCATAAATTCAGCGGCACTTGATGGCGGAACATCTCTGCCGTCGAGGAATGCGTGAACATATACATTCTCAAGGCCTTTCTTCTTAGCAAGCTCAAGAATACCGTAAAGGTGTGTATTGTGGCTGTGAACGCCGCCGCTTGAAAGAAGACCCATAAGGTGAAGTGCTGTACCGTTCTCAATAGCCTTATCCATTGCATTTACAATAGCCTCGTTCTCTTTGAGCTTATCTTCATTAATAGTTTTTGTAATTCTTGTAAGCTCCTGATATACGATTCTGCCTGCGCCCATATTTGTATGGCCAACCTCTGAGTTACCCATCTGACCGTCAGGAAGACCTACATCCATACCCGACGCACCAATCTGTGTTACCGGGTTTTCTGCAAAAAGTTTATCAATATTTGGCTTATTTGCTGCTTTAATAGCATTACCTTTCTCCGGTGCAATACCAAAACCGTCGAGAATCATAAGAATTAATGGTTTTTTCATAACATAAATCCTTTCTAAACATTACGGACGACACAGGGAACACTGACTGCAAATTTATTACAGTTATTTCCTTTTGCCGTCCGTACCCAAAAATTTAATTACTTGCTTGCTGCCTTTACAATAGCTGCAAATTTCTCAGCAACGAGTGAAGCACCGCCGATAAGACCGCCGTCAACATTTGTCTTTGAGAGGAGTTCGTCAGCATTGCCGTCATTCATTGAACCGCCGTACTGAATTGTAACAGCGTCAGCGTCAGCCTGTGTGTAAAGCTTAGCGATTGTAGCACGAATAAATGCGCAAACTTCTTCAGCCTGGTCAGCTGTAGCAGTCTTGCCTGTACCGATAGCCCATACAGGCTCGTAAGCGATAACGATGTTCTTAAGCTCGTCAGCTGTAACATTGAAGAGGTCAAGTTTAATCTGTCTTGCGATAACTTCCTCTGTAATGTCGCACTCACGCTCCCAAAGAAGTTCGCCGACACATACGATTGGCTTTAAGCCTGCAGCAAGAGCAGCCTTTGTTCTCTTGTTTACAGTTTCGTCTGTTTCGCCGAAATACTGTCTTCTCTCGCTGTGACCGAGAACTACATACTCAACGCCCATTTCCTTGAGCATAAGAGCAGAAATTTCGCCTGTGAAAGCGCCGCTCTCTGCCCAGTGGCAGTTTTCGGCACCGATTTTTACATTTGAGCCCTTTGTTGTTTCAAGAGCTACGCTTAAATCTACGAAAGGAACGCAAGCGATTACTTCGCAGTCAGCATCCTTTACAGCAGGAACAACAGCCTCAAGAAGTGCCTTAGCCTCTGAAGGTGTCTTATTCATTTTCCAGTTACCGGCAATAATTGCCTTTCTCTTTGTCTTGTCCATTGTAATATTCCTTTCCGATAAATAATTTATAAGAAATTAAAAATTGTTGTCTGTTATTGTTGATAAATAACATTAGCCTGCATGGCCATAAGTGTTTTATCAACTCTCTCCTTAAGCAATTGTTTAGGAAGTGCCCCAACAAAGCCCTTTGTACCCATTTCGCCGACATATACACCCGGAAGAATGGCAAATTTTATCCAAGCCTCAAGCACATAGCTGCCATCGTTATTAACAGAAAGTTTTAAAAACTGCGGAGCGGTAAGAAGGCCTACACCTTTTTTCCAATACTGTTCCCCGTTTTTCTGAACAAACTCAAAATTCTCTCTGTACATAAACTTGCCAAATGCGTCAAAAACCGCATTAGAGTTAAAAGGAGAAGTAAATTTAATTATTGTTCTCGACATATTTATTATATCCTAAATATTGTGTAAACCATTAAGGGCGGAAAAACTCCGCCCCTATTGATTTTATAGATTAATTTTTGTCAGCGATAACTGCGATACCTGGGAGAACCTTGCCCTCGAGGTACTCAAGAGATGCGCCGCCGCCTGTTGAGATGTGGCTCATCTTGTCAGCAAAACCAAGCTGAATAACAGCTGCAGCAGAGTCGCCGCCGCCGATGATTGTTGTAGCGTCTGTTTCTGCAAGAGCCTTAGCAACAGCAATTGTGCCCTTTGCAAGTGTTGGGTTCTCAAATACGCCCATAGGTCCGTTCCAAACAACTGTCTTAGCTGTCTTAACTGCATCTGCAAAGAGAGCCTGTGTCTTTGTACCGATATCAAGACCTTCCATATCAGCAGGGATAGCAGAAGAATCTACAACCTCAACCTCGATTGGAGCGTCGATTGGATCAGGGAATGTCTTAGAAACTGTTGTATCTACAGGGAGAAGGAGCTTTTTGCCGAGCTTTTCAGCCTTAGCCATCATTTCCTTACAGTAGTCAATCTTTGTATCATCAACGAGTGAAAGACCAACTTCCTTACCCTGAGCCTTTAAGAATGTGTAAGCCATACCGCCGCCGATGATAAGTGTATCGCACTTATCAAGGAGATTAGAAATAACATTAAGCTTGTCAGCAACCTTTGCGCCGCCGAGAATAGCAACGAAAGGACGAACAGGAGTTTCAACTGCATTACCGAGGTAGTTGATTTCCTTCTGCATGAGGTAACCAACTGCTGTATCCTTGATGTGGTCTGTAACACCTACTGTTGAGCAGTGTGCACGGTGAGCTGAACCGAAAGCGTCCATTACAAATACATCTGCAAGAGATGCAAGCTCTGATGAGAATGGCTCAAGGTTCTTGGTTTCTTCTTTTCTGAATCTTGTATTCTGAAGAAGAACAACATCGCCGTCCTTCATTTCTGCAACTGCCTTTTTAGCGTTCTCGCCTACAACCTCATCGTCGTCAGCAAAGATAACTTCCTTGCCGAGGAGCTCGGAAAGTCTTACTGCAACAGGAGCAAGTGAGAATTTAGCCTCTGGGCCGTTCTTCGGCTTGCCGAGGTGTGAGCAAAGAATAACCTTACCGCCGTCTGCGATAAGCTTTTTAATTGTAGGAAGAGCTGCTGTAATTCTGTTATCATTTGTAATAACGCCGTCTTTGAGCGGAACATTAAAGTCAACTCGAACGAGAACTCTTTTACCTTTTACATTGATGTCATCAACTGTAACCTTATTAAGATTCATTATTGAACAATCCTTTCTAATAGAAGAATAATGTAAAAATATAGCATTTTTACAGTCAATTATATTATATATCAAAACATTGGTTTTATCAATATAAATCTAAAAAATTTCGAGCAATTCCAAAAAATTTTTCGTATAATAATTGAATTTACGGATTTTTTATGCACAAAATATTTATGAGATTTACTTTAAAACATCGCTCCATTTGTGGTTATGCAGTTCGCCTATACTCTGCAGCTGCGGATAATTCCACTGTCTTAGCACTTCATATGTTGCAATGGCAACTGAATTTGAAAGATTCAGACTTCTTGCCTCGTCAATCATAGGTATTCTGACCGTGCTTTCGGGATACTGCATCAAAAGTTCTTCGGGCAGTCCCTTGGTTTCCTTTCCGAAAATAATATAGCAGTTATCGGGATACTCGGCATCTGAATGAATATGAGTACCCTTTGTTGAAAAGAGAAAATACCTGCCTCCCTTTGTTTTTTCGAGAAAATCGTTTAAATCATCGTAATATGTAATATCAAGCAAGTGCCAATAATCAAGACCCGCTCTCTTTAGCTTTTTGTCATCAATATAAAAACCGAGAGGACGGACAAGGTGCAGACTTGCTCCCGTTGCGGCGCAGGTTCTTGCAATATTGCCTGTATTCTGCGGAATTTCAGGCTCTACCAGCACAATATTAAGCTTTGCCAAATCTTATCACTCCAAAAATTCAAAATTCTGTTTTATTCTATTTTAAATCGTAAACAATAATAATGCAAGAACAATCTTGCTCAAATAATAAATACAATTTTTACAGGAGGAAAGACTTATGTACCATTCACCGATAACAGACATTATGAAAGGTGTTGCCTTAGGTATGATGGCAGGCATAGCTGTTGGCTGCTGCGGAAGAAAAATGTATGACGAAAATCCAAAGCTTAAAAGAAAAGCCAGCAAAGCAATCCACACAATGGAATCCATGCTCGACACCGCACACTATATGTTCAGATAAAAAATCGGCAGTATCATTTTTAAGTGATGCTGCCGATTTTCAGTGTTGAATAAATTATGGTTCAGTAAACTTTCTTTATTTTTTGGCGGATAATTTAGCGTTAGCTAAAATTTCAATGTCCGTTCAAAACCTAAACTAAATCATAATTTAGTACCGCATAACAAGCATAAAACCGCTTATTATGCGGTGCTTTTTATAAGTATTTTAAAATCACATTCCATTCCCGTAAAAGTTTGTCGAGTGTAAATGCCGCATTTGCAGGACTTGTTGACGGAAGTTTTATTGCCTCAATTTGTGTAAACGGATAAATATGCTTTTTATACAGTTTATCGGCGGTCGAACCGTTTGTAAAAATTTGCGATATATTTGCCGTCTGTAAAATCGGCTCAATATCATTCGGCACAACATTCTTTATTGAGCTGTCGCTTGAACCTGTAATTGTGCAGGACTTTATAACATCCCACAAAGCTATGCCGTTACTTAGCAACAGTTGTTTTTTCTCTTCTGCGTTTTCGGGAACGCTTTCATTTAAAAGATTGGCAAGAACTTTCCAAAAGCGGTTTTGCTTATGCCCGTAGAAAAACTCCGCCTCCCGTGATTTTACGGACGGAAAACTGCCGAGAATTAATATTTTGGAATTTCGGTTAAACACAGGCGGTATGGTGTGCAGCAGCCGTAATTCTTCTTGTATGTTTGTTTTTGCCATAGCTGTTTTAATCTCCGATTAAATATTTTTTACTTGTGATTTATTCATTTTTACAATTATTACGGCTATTGCAAATACAATAAATTCAGTCAGAGGAAAAGACCACCAAATTCCCATAATATTAAAGTTATTGTTCAACAGCCACATAAGAGGAAACAATAAAACTCCTTGACGAAGTACCTGAATAACCATACTCGGTACAATTTTACCCATTGCCTGAACATAAGTGGCAATCATGGTAGATACTCCGCCAAAGCAATAGCTAAGCGCCATTATTCTTATTGCAGGTATTCCGACAGAACACATTTTTTCCGATGCGGAAAACAACAAAAGTATTTGTCGCGGAAACAATACCAGTAAAAGCGTACCTACAGCCATTATAATCACCGCTATCGCAGTTCCGCTGTGATATGTCCGATTAACCCGTTCGTATTTTTTTGCGCCGTAATTATAACGCATAATCGGCAAACAACCTTGAATTAAACCGTTTACCGACATAAATATTAACTGCTGTACCTTAAAATACGCTCCGAAAAATGCCACTGCCGTATCAGAATATGTGACTAAAAACAGATTGACAAAAGTTATCATTAATGAACTTAAAACATTCATGGCAAACGAAGGCAATCCATATCCAAATATATTTTTTAACATATGAAAATCAAAAACAAAACTCTTGATTTTCAGTTTTACCTTTTGCTTAGTAAACATAATTACATATAATGAAATCAGCATTGACAAAACATAGCCTAAAACGGTTGCCAAAGCAGCTCCTTTAATTCCCATTTCAGGAAAAGGACCTATTCCAAAAATAAGCAATGGGTCAAACACAAGATTAAAAACCACTCCTGCAATCTGAAACCACATAGGAGAAATCATATTGCCTGTTGCCTGCAGCATTTTTTGAATTGCAATATGTACCATATTCGGCACTTGCATAAATGCACAAATCTGCATATATATACAGCCGTATTCAAAAATTCGGCTGTCCTCCGTAAAGGCAGAATAGTACGGTGTCATAGTCAAAAGTACAATTATATTAACAATTATACCAACCGATAACGACAAAATCAATCCCATTGTAACAACAGAATTTGCCTTGTCCTGCCTTTTTTGCCCCAAATAACCGGCAATCAAAACATTTATTCCGACTCCAATCCACACCGAAAGTGAGTTCATTAAATTTGTAATCGGAAAAGACAAAGATACTGCCGCAAGGGCTTGCTCATTAATGCAGGCAACAAACATACTGTCTATCATATTATATGAATATTGCAAAAACATAGAAATCATAGGCGGCAAGCACATCTTAATTATTAATCTGTTTATAGGTTGATATTCCATTTTGTTACAGGTTTCCATAAAAACTCCTCCAAAACAAAAAAGTCACACCCCGCAAAGGGTGTGACGAAAAAACTTTGTTGAAAAATTCACACAAATTTTCTACTTACATTATAGCACGGTACAAGTATTTGTCAAATAAAAGTTATACAGAGAACCATTAAAATATTCTCTATTGACTTTACTGATTGAGAATTTCTCTTGCAACAAACACACCGCTTGCGCTTGCGTGTGACAAGGAATGAGTTACACCACTGCCGTCGCCGATAATATAAAGTCCTTTATGAAGCGACTCAAGGTGTTCGTCAACTTCAACTTCCATATTGTAGAATTTAACCTCAACGCCATAGAGCAATGTATCATCATTCGCTGTACCCGGCGCAATATTATCAAGGGCATAAATCATTTCAATAATGCCGTCAAGGATTCTCTTAGGCAATACAAGACTAAGGTCACCCGGTGTAGCCGACAGTGTAGGAACAACCAGACCTTCCTCAATTCTTTTCGGGTTACTTCTGCGGCCACGGATTAAATCGCCAAAACGCTGAACAATTACTCCTCCGCCGAGCATATTACTAAGTCTTGCAATGCTTTCGCCGTAACCGTTACTGTCTTTAAAGGGTTCTGAAAAATGCTTGCTTACGAGCAGCGCAAAGTTTGTATTCTCCGTTTGTTTTTCCTTGTCCTCATAACTGTGACCGTTTACTGTAATAATGCCGTTTGTGTTTTCTGTAACTACACTACCCTTAGGATTCATACAGAATGTACGCACATTATCCTCGAACTGCTCTGTACGATATACGATTTTACTTTCATAAAGTTCGTCTGTAAGATTTGCAAAAATTACAGCAGGCAGCTCAACACGAACACCAATGTCAACTCGGTTAGATTTTGTCGGAATTTTAAGGTCATTGCAAACTTTTTCCATCCATTTACTTCCACTTCGACCAACTGAAACAATACATTTTTCACACTCGTAACTTTCTTTTTCGGTGTTAATGATATATCCTTTATCATCACCCAAAATTTCAATATTGCTGACAGGAGTGTCAAAGTAAAAATCGACCTTATCCTTAAGAAAATTATATATGTTATTCAACACAATGTAGTTTTTATCAGTACCGAGATGACGAACAGATGCGTCCAATAAATTAAGTTTGTTCTGCAAGCAAAGTTTTTTAAAGCCTGAACCTGCTGTTGAATACAATTTAGTACCGCTTCCGCCGTACTGCATATTTATATCATCAACATAGTGCATTAATTCAATAGCCTTTTTCTTGCCGATATATTCATATAAAGTACCGCCGAAATCATTGGTAATGTTATATTTACCGTCAGAAAAAGCACCTGCGCCGCCAAATCCGCTCATTATTGAACAAGTTTTGCAAGAAATACATTTTTTCACCTTGTCGCCGTCAATAGGGCATTTTCTTTTTTCAAGCAAATGACCCTCTTCAAAAACAGCAACCTTGAGGTCTGAATTGTTAGTAATTAATTCATAGGCAGAAAAAATACCGCCCGGGCCTGCACCGACAATAATTACATCATATTTTTTCATCATTTTTCATTTTTCTCCTTTATGTTAAAAAGTAAAGCGTAAAGGCAAATAAAAAAACCACCAAAAACAACTATAATATGCCCCTACTCGGGGATTATAGTTAAACAGTTTAAGGCAGTTTGTAGATACACCCGTCCGTATTACGAGTTTATATAATCTTGAACCTGCAATATTATAGCAAATTATATTACAACCGTCAATAGCTATTTTTATTTTTATGTAAATTAGAGGGATATTCATTATCAGTTTGGCATTTAAATTTAGCTAACGCTAAATTATCCGCAAAAAAATAAAAAAGTTTACTCAATTTTTTCAAAAATTGCGGGTTTGGGCAGAGCCCATAAATACTTTCCGTTTACGCAATCTGTTTGGCTATCGTCAGATTG
>NZ_JBBNJY010000046.1:0-12712 GCF_040093295.1 Ruminococcoides bili | reverse complement strand
TTTGAAAAGGTCGACCAAACTTTTATAATTGTTTGGTAAATCATACCGCTAAACCATAATTTTTCCAAAAACTTTTTTATAAATAGACATAATTGTTTGACAAAAATCAGAACAAAGCGTGTTCCTAATTTAAAATACACCAAAAGCAAAAGCCGACCCCTTACGAGGCCGGCTTGAATTATTTTAGATTAAGCGATCGGAACTGCGATTGGTGCATTTGGGTTATTATCCGGATTCTCTGTATAGAATGTGAGGTATGTACCACCCATTACATTAGAATCATCGATTACAATCCAAAGCTCGTTGTCAATAAAGCCCTTATAGTCAATTGTCTGATTTGTACCTGTGTCAGAAGCAATTATATTGTAAGAACCTGCCTTTGTACAAGTGAAGTCCTTAACATACCAACCGTTTTCATCCATTTCTGTAAGTGTATCGCCCGGCCATTCACCTGATGTTGTGTAGTTGTCAGCATCAACACCGTTTGTATCTGAACCCCAGAGCCAAAGTGACGGATTCCAAGTAAGTGAACCATTGTGCTTAACATGGAGTTTAACATCCATACTTGACGCTACATAGTAGTAATCAACGCTCATATCTACACCATAAGGAATGTGACCGTTTACATTTTCAGGTGTTTTTGTTGTATCAACAGCATAACCGATTGTACGGTAGCTTGTTGTTGTGTATTCATCGCCTACTCTGCCTGAAATTACTGTTGAAGGAGTAATCTTTTCGACTGTGCCGTCCTCAGCTGTGTAGAAATGGTTTACTGTAACACTGCCCGATGATACCGGCTTACCGGTAGTATAAGTCTGAAGAGCTGTAACATCATTTACATCTTTCCTTGTATCGTAGTTTACATCTATCTTTGCATATGTGTCAGCATCTACACTTGCAGGATCTGTAATAATAGACTGCATTAATGTTACATCACGAACATCAACAATACCGTCATTGTTAAAGTCTGCGTTCTTGAATGATTCAGGAACATAGTCAGCATAGTAGTATGTTACAACTGCCGGTGTTTCTGAATAAGTGCCTGTTGCAGGACCTTCAACCTTGCTCAATATATATGTATTACTAATGCTTGAGTTTTCGGCTGTTGTATAACCTGTACCGATTGTACCCTGAATTACTTCAGGATCTACGAGGTTTTCGCCGGTCTTTTCGTAAACATAGTTTACAGTTACCTGACCCATACCGTCATCAAGAGCGAGCTTATCAAAGCTTGCCTTGTCAACAGCAATTACTGTTGAAATAGCAGGTACAGTAAATGTTGAACCTGAAACCTCGCCGAGTTTCTTTAAACCGGCTGTCTTATCGTTAGCAATAATTACCCACTCTGTGCAGCTTTCATCCTTGAGCTTAACTTCTTCTGCTTTTTTAGCTGAGTTGTGGATAACAGCCATTGTCTGCCACTCGTCAGGCTGATCATTCTTAACAGTAAACGCTACCTGGTTAGAGAATGCACTGCCCATTGCCTTGTTAAGTGTGTAAGCTGATGAATATGACTTATCCATTGCTGTGAATGGTGTAAAGTTCTTTCTGATTTCGTAAAGTCCCTTGTAGTAAGATACAAGATCCTGATACTCCAGAATGTTGTTCCAGTTAATCTTGTTGATTTCAGGTGAAGACTTGTAGCTGTTTGTATCGCCGTACTTTGTACGAGCCATTTCCTGACCTGCAAGCATAAATGAAATACCCTGTGAAGTATTTACAATAGCACCTGCCATTTTATTCATCTTAACGAGGTCTTCGTAACGGTTGCCGTAGTCACCTGAAACTGTAGAAGCAACGAGCTGATCGTAAAGAGCAGCGTTGTCGTGGCAGTCAGCGTATGTAACTGACTGTGAAGGAGCTTTAGCTTTCCACTTGTAGTTACCGTTTGAGTTAGCGAACAAGCCGAAAGAAATACCCTTAGCAGCACCCTTTGAGCCCTGAACAAAACCTGTGTTTGCAATGCTCATAGCACCGCCCTTGATAGCGTCACGAACAGAGTCATTGAAGATACCGATTCTCTCGCTAAGTGAGCCTGCGTTTGACTGAATAGCCGGTATAAACTTTGTACCGTCACAAGTGTTTGTTGGGTGGTATGAGTCGCCGCCTGTCCATGCTTCGCCCCACATTGTAACCCTATTATCAACCTTATCAAGAGCATCTCTTAGCTGATTCATTGTTTCAACATCCATAATACCCATAAGGTCATAACGGAAGCCGTCAATATGGTACTCATTTACCCAGTAGAGGCAAGACTGAATAACATAGTTTCTGTACATTGCACGCTCTGTTGCACACTCATTGCCGCAACCCGATCCGTTTGAGAATTTGCCTGCTCTGTTAAGTCTGTAGTAATAGTTAGGAACAGTCTTCTGGAAGCAAGAGTCTGTTGAATATGTATGGTTGTAAACAACATCCATTACAACGCTGATGCCTGCATCATGGAGTGCCTGAATCATTTCCTTACATTCCTTAATTCTTACATTACCGTCATATGGATTTGAAGAATAAGAGCCTTCAGGAACATTGTAGTTCTGTGGGTCATAGCCCCAGTTAAACTGCTCATCGTTGCCTGCCTCGTTTACTGAAGCATAGTCATAGAATGGATTGAGCTGTACTGTATTAACACCAAGTTCTTTTAGATAGTCAATACATGTAGAAATGTTGCCCTCACCGTTAAGTGTTGTGCCGTTTTCTGTAAATGCAAGGTACTTACCGCGGTTTTCTTCAGATACACCTGAAGAAGCGTCATATGAGAAGTCCTTTACATGGAGTTCCCAAACAGTGCTGTCTGTAACCTCATCCTGGAATACATGAGTGTCCTTGTCCCAACCGTCAGGGTCTGTAGAGTCGAGATCAACAATCATTGAACGGTTACCGTTTACACCGACTGCCTTTGAGTATACATCCTGTGTTTCA
Organism: Ruminococcoides bili; assembly: GCF_040093295.1. Classification (NCBI taxonomy): domain Bacteria; kingdom Bacillati; phylum Bacillota; class Clostridia; order Eubacteriales; family Oscillospiraceae; genus Ruminococcoides; species Ruminococcoides bili. The sequence continues at coordinate 9,793 of NZ_JBBNJY010000046.1, read as the reverse complement.
CTTGTTGTTGTTTCGCCTGTTGTAGGATTAACTACTGTGATTGTGTAGGTGTAGTAGTAGTCTTTCCATTCGCCAGTAAGCTTAATCTTCCAAATGCCTGTAGCGTCTTCTTTCTCAAGTTGGTAGGAGGCTACCTTAGTTGCTCCCTGTTCATCGTCTGAACCTTTTGTAAAAATATTTACCTTAATGTCAGTTGCTGTAGGTGACCAAACTTTGAAAGTTGTGGCATCTTTAGTGTATGTAACGCCGAGGTCATCTCCATCATATCTGTAATTTGCGTCAAGTTCTTCGAGTGCTTTTGTAGCAGTTGTATCTACTGCTACAGAACCGCCTGATACTGTTTCCGCATCGGTTGTTGCAGCCATTGAAGTAACTGCTGTTGTTGTACCGAGCATACAAAATGCAAGGACAACAGATACAAATTTCTTTGTATTTTTCATAGTTTTATTTCCTCCTTTTATTTTTATAATCTATCCCTTGTGGGAATAACTACCTAAAATCATTCGTCTATATCCATAGACTCGGCAAAAGCCTTTTTCCTTTTAATATTTGTATAAAGAGTGCTTGCAACGCATCCTGCAAGAATTAGACCTGCAGCAATATATACAACAACCATAACCGACTTAAGGGGGTCAGGGTCGTTTGAATATGAATAAATTACATTAATTTCTGTTTTTGTAAAATTACCGTTCGCATTTAACGGAACAAATCTTAATGTCATATCTTCAAATTCTTTTTCTTCTGCCGTATAAGCCTCTCCTTCTGCACCTGTAAGAGTTGTCTTTTCAACAACCTTACCGCTGCCGTCCATATAAATTACATTTACTCTGCATTCGTCCTTTGACTTGTCATCATCCGCAATCTTTTCGTATTTAAAGGTTACATCAAAATCTTTGTTAGGAAGAACACCGGAAGCATTGTTCGGAAGTTCGTCGAGTATAAGTCTGTAATTTTCAATACCGGGAATTTCGGGAGTGTAATACTCAACCCCTGTTCTGTTTTTAATTGAATAGCTGTCAACTAAATCTTTACCGCTCTCTTTATCAACAAAGTGGTAAGTAACTGTTGAAAAAGTGCCATCGTACTTTTCAACATAAACCTTAGCGTGAAGAACTCCGTCTGTAAAGAACCCTTTTGCGTCACCGTCGGTTTTCTTTATGTCATAGTTAAGAGTAAAAGCATTTTCAGCAAGGTCATAAGCCTTACCGATACCGCCTGTTACGGTTTGGGTAGAAATAAGGTCATGTGTTTTATTGTCATAATAATTTACAACTACCGCACCCTCACGGATTGTAAGCTGTGCATTGTCAAAGCCCTGCTTATCAGCCATAACAACAGCCGAATGAGCTTTAACCTCTACACTGCCGTCAACTTCACCGAGGTTTCTTAATCCTGCTGTTTCGTTGTCCGCAACGATTACCCACTTGCCGTCAACTTTAACATTCTGTGACTCATCGCCGCCGTTAAAGAGAACGCAAACTTGATTCCATTTGCCCTGCTCTTTGTTGTTAAGTTTGTAACCTACAACTGTTTTTGGCAAGTCGTTTAAATAATTAATTGCATTTGCACTCTGTGCCGTGCAATCTTTAAATGCCGCAAATTCTTCTCTGATTTGCATTAAACCTCTGTAATACTCAACAATATCGCTGTATTCATTGATATTGTTCCAATCAAGCATATTTTTTTCACGGCTTGACGCATAGGAATTTTCGTCACCGTCTTTGCTTCTTGCAAATTCCTCACCGGCAAGCATAAACGGAATACCTTGAGATGTCATTACAATAGCGGCTGAAAGTTTATTCATTGCCACCAAATCTTCATAACGCTTTCTGTATTCGGAATCTCTGCCGTAAACCGAATCAACAAGTTTATCGTAAAGACAAAGGTTATCATGACAAGACGCATATGTTACACACTGTGACGGAACATTTGCCCAACCCGAAGTACGGTCGGACTGACCCGATATGCCAATCTTAAGGTTAGATTTTTTGCTTGCCTCCTGTACGAAAGCGCCGTCTGTACCGCCCGTACTGCCCTTGATTGCATCACGGATAGTATCGTCAAAAGCACCTATACGGTCGTTAAGCTGCTTGAGGTTACCCTGATTAGCCATTACCGTGCCTTCATTGCAAGCAGTCGGCATATTCCAAGCCTCACCGTACATAATAATCTTTTTGCCGATGTCGTTGTCATAGAGTTCGTCAAGCGCATCTCTTACCTGATTAAGTGTTTCAACATCGTGAAGACCCATAAGGTCAAAACGGAAACCGTCAATATGATATTCCTTTGCCCAATAAGTAACAGAATCAATCATATACTTGCGGAACATCTTGTGTTCGGATGCAGTATCGTTGCCGCAGCCCGAACCGTTTGAGAATGTACCGTCCTCGTTCATTCTGTAATAATAGTTAGGAACTGTATTTTGGAATACGGAATCCGTTGAATAAGTATGATTGTAAACAACATCCATAATTACGCCGATACCTGCATTATGAAGTGCCTGTATCATCTGCTTACATTCTTTGATACGAACATTACCGTCATAAGGATTTGTAGAATACGAACCCTCGGGACAGTTATAGTTTACAGGGTCATAGCCCCAATTGTATTGCGACATAATGTCTTTTGATTCGTCAACAGAACCAAAATCGCAGAAAGGCATAATCTGAACATACTTAACACCGAGTTTTTTAAGGTAATCAACGCATGTCGGTGTACCGCCCTGAATACCGTTTACAGTTGTACCTTCCTCTGTAAAAGCAAGGAATTTACCTCTGTTTGATTTAGATACGCCGCTTGATTCCGAAGATGAAAAATCGGCAACGGAAACTTCCCATACAGATGCCTCGGTAGGATTTGAAACAGTTACATGAACATCGTTTTCCCAACCATCCGGATTTGTACTGTTAAGGTCTACTACCATACTGCGCTTGCCGTTTACACCGCAGGCTTTTGCATAAACATCTCCTGTTTCGGTAACCGTATCGCCGTTTTTAACGCTGTAAGTATAATACTTTCCCGCAAGATTACCGCTTACCTTTATGCTCCATACGCCTGTTTTTTTGTCAAGCTCCATTGTTTTTGTGGCAATAGATCCGCCGTCGCCCTCTTCGTCACTGCCGTGCTCGTAAAGATTTAACTTTACCGTAGCAGCCTTAGGCGCCCAAACTTTAAAAGTAGTTGAATCTTCAGACCAAACCGCACCGAGGTCACTGCCCGAATAAGCTGTTTTATCAAGTTCGGCTGCATAAGTCTGATAATTAACCTTTTTGTTTTCAACTTTCTTTTCTTCCGCCGCACTGATTGCCGATGCGCACATACCTGCCATAATCATTGCCGTTAATACTCCTGTAATTAATCTTTTTAATAACAATAAAAATGCCTCCTGACTCTGCGGCAATACTTTTCAGAATTCTTGTCCGCTTACCAAGCCGCCATCAGAAACAAAATATTCAGTTTTAGTATTGACCAAAATCATACTGTTTAATATACGAACAGTATTGAACATAATAAATAATTATATTTTCTTTTATATAATTTTAACATAATTTTCAAGCGATTTTATATCTTTTAAAGAATTATATTTTAAATATGAGGATTTACGATGTAGAATTTTAAACGTTTTTATTGTGCAACTTGCTACATATCAACTCAAATTTTTATGCATTTTTTCAAATAAAGTTCCAAATAACAAAATAAGGACAAAAAAGGTTATTCGATTCGTACAATAATCGAATAACCTTTTAATATTGACAAAATTTTGACAATTATTATATTTTAAAGCCCATATACGGACGAACCTTTAAATAGACTTTCAATTCTTAATAATCTGTTATATTTACATACTCGGTCGGTACGGCAAGGTGCTCCCGTTTTTATCTGCCCGGCATTTACCGCAACAGCAATATCCGCAATTGTAGTATCTTCGGTTTCACCGCTTCTATGCGAAATCACCGTTGTGTAACCCGCCTTTTGTGCCATATCAATCGCCCCAAAAGTTTCTGTAAGAGTTCCGATTTGATTCATTTTTATCAAAATAGAATTACCTGCGCCGACACAAATGCCCTTGTAAAGTCTTTCTGAATTTGTAACAAATAAATCGTCGCCTACAAGCTGAACTTTTTTACCGATGCGATCCGTGATTTCTTTCCAACCCTCCCAATCGTATTCCGAAAGAGGGTCTTCGATTGAAAATATCGGATATTTGTCGCAAAGTTTTTCAAAATAATTAATAAGGTCACTTGTCTTGAGTACAGATTTTCTTTTCGGCAAGTGATAAACGCCGTCGTTAAACCATTCGGATGCCGCCGCATCAATTGCAATCTTAGTATTCTCTGTATTGTATCCCGCATCACAAACCGCCTGAATAATCAACTCAATTGCCTCTTCGTCGGTCTCAAGATTCGGTGCAAAACCGCCCTCGTCGCCTACAGAAGTAGCCATACCTTTCTGTGAAAGAATTTTGCCAAGACTGTGGTATATTTCACAGCATTGCTGCAAACCGTCGGAAAAAGTATTCGCACCTACAGGCATAATCATAAATTCCTGTATATCAATGTTATTTGCTGCATGAGCGCCGCCGTTGAGAATATTCATCATAGGCACGGGAAGTTTTACCGAATAAATACCTCCGAGATAACGATAAAGCGGAAGTCTTAGCGATTTTGCCGCTGCCTTTGCAACTGCGACTGACACGGCAAGTATCGCATTTGCACCAAGATTTTTCTTGTTTTTGCTCCCGTCAAGCTCTGATAATTTGTTATCGACTGCACATTGGTCAAACGGCGACATACCGCAAAGTTCGGGTGAAATAATTTTGCTGATATTTGCAACTGCTTTTTTTACTCCCTTGCCGTTAAATCTATCACCGCCGTCACGCAGTTCAACAGCTTCATAAGCACCTGTTGATGCTCCCGACGGTACTGCCGCATTTGCAAAAGTTCCGTCTGTCAGTCCTACGGTAGCCTCTACGGTAGGATTACCTCTTGAATCAATAATTTCTCTGCCGACTACAGAATTAATGGTTATTTTCATTTTATTACCTCCAAATATATTTTACCGTAACTGTCAAAAAATATTCAGAGCAGTGGCACGGAGGTAAAAAAAGCATATTATATTAAAAAAGCAAAGGAGGAAATAATTTGGATATTGTTTACTATACTGTCAGACCGGGAAATACTTTGTTTGGCATTGCGCAATTTTTTCAAACTACGGTAAACGACATTTTAAGATACAACAACATTGCTGACGCAAACAGAATTTATGTAGGTGAAACTCTGGCAATTCCGGCAGGAACTTCACAGTCGCCACGCACACATATTGTAAGACCGGGAGAATCCCTTTGGTATATCTCAAAGATGTACAATATGACGGTAGAGGATCTTATGAATAAAAACAATCTCGGCAATCCCAATGTTCTCTATCCTGGACAAATATTGAATGTGTAAATATTATTAAATTAGCTTTTAAAAGAATATCTTACCAAACAATTATAAAAATTTGGTCAACATTTAAAAAGACTTGACCTAAATTTTCAAATTATTTAACACAAACTTTTTGCCAAACCATAACTCACCACAACACTTTACAAAAAGCAAAAGCTGTACCGATAAATTCGATACAGCTTTTATGTATTATCCGGTTATACCGTTACTTCTAAGATATGATTCTATCTGTTCATCATCGCAGATTCCGAGGTCATCACAACCTGCAAGATGTTCGTTATGATGCTTTACTTCGTGGTGCATTATTTTCTCAAGCTCCGTGTACAGCTTGTCATTTGACAAACCTCCGTACACCTTCATAATACTGCCGTAGTAAAACACAATTGAGTTGCCTATTGAATTTCTTACATACTCTCCGAGGATATACAGCTCTCCCCTCACGCTTTGCGGATGTAACTTTGCTTGCGGTTCAAGCGACATTCCCGCATTAAGGTCACGGAAAAGTTCCTGCGGCATTGAGTCTGCAATTTCATCAAACATTTGAGCACATTCTTCAAAAGTAACCATAATCAATACCTAATTAATAATCAAGATAATCCTTAAGTTTTCTGCTTCTTGACGGATGTCTTAGCTTTCTTAATGCCTTTGCCTCAATCTGACGGATACGCTCACGGGTTACATTAAACTCTTTGCCTACCTCTTCAAGAGTTCTGCTTCTGCCGTCTTCAAGACCGAAACGAAGTCTTAAAACCTTTTCCTCTCTCGGAGTAAGAGTTGAAAGAACATCAGAAAGTTGTTCTCTTAACATTGTGTGTGAAGCGGCATCGGCAGGTGCGGGTGCACCGTCATCCGGGATAAAGTCGCCGAGGTGGCTGTCTTCCTCTTCACCGATAGGTGTTTCGAGAGATACAGGTTCTTGAGCCACACGCATAATTTCTCTTACCTTATCAACTGGCAAGTCAAGCTCGTCTGCAATTTCATCGGGGGTAGGCTCATGACCGTTCTGGTGCAAAAGCTGGCTCTGAACTTTTTTTACCTTATTGATAGTTTCAACCATATGAACCGGAATACGAATTGTTCTTGCCTGGTCGGCAATGGCTCTTGTGATTGCCTGTCTGATCCACCATGTGGCATATGTTGAGAACTTAAATCCCTTTGTATAATCAAACTTGTCAACCGCCTTGATAAGACCGAGGTTCCCTTCCTGAATAAGGTCGAGAAACTGCATACCTCTGCCAAGGTAACGCTTTGCAATGCTTACAACAAGACGAAGGTTTGCCTCTGAAAGTCGCTGTTTTGCCTGTACATCGCCGTTGGCAATTCTGATGGCAAGGTCAATTTCTTCTTCGGATGAAAGGAGCGGTACTCTGCCGATTTCTTTCAAATATACTTTAACAGGATCGTCAACGGTGACAGCACCGTCTGCAACAAAATCAGAATCCTTGCCATCGCCGAGGTCAATATCATCAATCTTGATGTCGCCCATATCCTCAACGATTTCAATACCCTGCTGTTCAAGATTGTCATAGAGTTTTTCAAGCTGTTCGGGGTCAAAGTCAATCTCACCGATAGCATCAAGAATATCCTGATTGTTAAGCTGTCCCTTTTGTTTGCCAAGCTCTAAAAGCTCTTTTACAACTGCTTTTTTGTCCTGAGGTGCGTTCATACTCATTTTCCTTTCTGAATGTACAAAAGATTATATATTAAAAAACAAAATAAATATTCCTATTTTTTATTTTGTTTCAGCTTCATTATGTAATCGTTAATGTCATCTGCCGACATATCGGCAAGCTTGTCCGAAGTCAGCTTGTTACTCTCTTCATTAATTACATTAATATATTCCTCTACCGCCTCTCTTGTGGATGCGGCGGGAATTGTGGTGGAAATCAGTTTATAAAGATACGAAACTTCGTCGGAATTAAAATCCGAAGATACGCTTGTAAGCGGCTCGTATCCGCTTTTTATTTTGCTAAGTACATACTCATAATAGCGTTTTATAAGCGAATTTGAAAATTTATCGGGTGTAACCCTTTCCGAAATGCTGTTTGCGTAGTCGGGATTATTGATTAAATAAACGAGCAGAGCCTCTTCGGCACTTGAACTTCTCGGTTTTTTGTAGTGCTCTCTGTTTATCTTGTCGTTCTGACCGTTAAGTTCTGCCTGTATCTGACGGGTTTCCTTTTTAATATTCTCCCGTCTGCCCCGCCTTTTGACCTTTGAAATCTGCTCGAGAAAAGCATTTTTATCAATCTCAAGTTCGGCGCAAAGTTTCGATGCAAAAACATCTCTTTCAATCGGGCTTTCAATTGTCGCAACTATTTTTACAGCTTCGTTTAAAAAAGCTACCTTGCCGTCAGTTGTGTTGAGATTGTAATTTTCTTTTAATTTCATAAGTCGATATTCAATATCGTTGCCGCATTTTTCTATTAAAAGTTTAAATGCCGCAGGGCCGTTTTCACCTTTTGAACGGATAAACTCGTCAGGGTCTTTACCGCTCGGCACAGTGAGGATTTTAATCGGCAGTCCTGCGTTTCGCAAGATGTCTATTGCTCTTGCCGTAGCTTTTTGACCTGCGCCGTCAGCGTCATAACAAATTATAACCTCATCGGCATAGCGTTTCATAAGGACTGCCTGCTCATTTGTAAGAGCAGTGCCGAGTGTTGCGACCGCATTCGTAAAACCCGCCTGATTAAGCGCAATAACATCCATATATCCCTCGCACAGAATCAGTGTGCGTGTACCCGAGCTTTTGGCATTGTTAAGAGAAAACAAGTTTTCGCTCTTTTTAAATACAGGAGTATCGGAAGTATTGAGATACTTAGGCTTTTCGTCGGTCATAATTCTGCCGCCGAAAGCTATAACATTTCCGCGCAAATCTATAATCGGAAACATTACTCTGTTTACAAAGCGGTCATAAATTCCGTTACCGTTTTTTCTTTTGAAAGCAAGGTTTGCGGAGTAAATTTCATATTCCGAAAAGCCTTTGTTTTTCAGATGATTACAAAGCGAGTTCCAATCGTCATCGGCAAAGCCGAGTCCGAAATGCCTTATCGTACGGTCAGATAAAGCTCTGCCTCTAAGATAATTCAGTCCGCTCTGCCCTCTTTGTGAAAGCAGTGTTGCGTGAAAAAACCTCGCTGCCTCACGGTTTGCCTCATAAATTCTCATTCTTAATTTACTTAGGCTGTCATCATAGGTATTTTCAGGCATTTCCATACCCGCCCTTTGTGCAAGGAACTTTACCGCCTCGACATAATCAAGATTTTCAATCTTCATTATAAAGGTAATGACATCGCCGCCGGCACCGCAGCCAAAGCAATAAAACGAGCCGTTTTCGGTGTAAATGTTGAAAGACGGAGTTTTCTCGCCGTGAAACGGACACAATCCAACCATATTTCTGCCGTGGCGCTTAAGATTTACATATGACGAAGCAATTTCCGTTATATCACTTCTAAGCTTTAATTCCTGCAAAAAACTTTCCGGAAAAGGCACAAAACTCCCCCTTTTCTGTTTCCTATTAGCTATTTACGATTTTTTCGCAAATATTCCTTTTTTATTTCAAAAAAATTTTAAATATTTTGTATTATCCATTTATCTGCACAGCAAAATACTGTTCGTCTTTCTGTTCAACCGTAACTTCACCCGATGTTGCGTCCGCAAGTTTTTTATTCAGCGCACCGAGCAAATCGGGTTTAATGTGAAATTTTACAAGTACATCGCTTTCATATACAGTATCATCAACGGCAGCGCCCACACCTATTATCAGAGATGATACCTTGCCGTATTGGTTATAAGCGCATCTTGCCTCGCATACAAGGCAATTCTGCATAATTACAGGCTTTGCCGCCTCGACTGCGATTTTTGAACCGTGAGAGTACGCACGCACAAGACCGCCCGTACCAAGGAGTACACCGCCGAAATATCGTGTAACCACAACCACGACATCAAAAATTTCATTTTTTACTATAACATCAAGCACAGGCATACCGGCTGTACCTGAGGGTTCTCCGTCGTCGCTGTAGCGCTTTATATTGCCCTCTCTCAATGAATAGGCATATACATTATGTGTAGCATTCCAATGTTCACTGCGCTTTTCATTAATAAAATCTATTGCCTCCTGCTCTGTTTTAACAGGTTTGCAATATCCAATAAACCGAGAACGCTTTTCCACAAATTCATCGCTTGCATTTTCAAGCACGGTTTTGTAATCCTTTGCCAACAAGTACACCTCCGTTTTATGTTATTAATTAAGGTTCTATTATAAATATTTGGGGTAAAAATAATAAAATTGTGGTTTAACACACGGGTTAAGCAAAACAATTTAAAAATTTAGGTCAAGCCTTTTTAAA